>JAJYOO010000198.1 GCA_021796155.1 Chloroflexota bacterium | reverse complement strand
GGAGATAAGTTATATCGTCCAACGGCGTCGGGAGAAGCAAGCAGAAGCGCGGCCGCGCCGTCGGAGACTTGAGAGGAATTCGCGGCGGTGACGACGCCGTCAGGTTTGAAGACAGGTTTCAGCGCGCGCATCTTGTCGCGGTCGGGAGGGCGGCGAACGCCCTGGTCAACGGAGAAGAAATTTTGGCCGGGATTTGAAGCGTCGCGCTTCGGGTCTCGATACTCCTTTGCTTCGCTCAGGATACTCGACCCGCGAGTCAAATCAATGGGAAGAATCTGTTCGTCGAAGAATCCAGAGTCGATTGCTTGTCCCGCTTTGATGTGTGATTGGAACGCGTAATCGTCCAACTGGTCGCGAGTCAGATTCCATTTTTCAGCCATGAGTTCCGCGCTGAGTCCTTGATGAATCAATTTGTGTCCAACGTCCGGCCATTCGACGGGATAATCCGCGCCGAGCGGTTGATGCGACATCATCTCGGTGCCGCCTGCGAGGATGAGATCGGCGTCGCCGGAGAGAATGGCCTGCGACGCAAAATGGATGGCCTGCTGACTCGATCCACACATGCGATTGATACTGACGCCCGGCACGTGGACAGGAAAACCGGACTTGAGCACGCCGAGGCGCGCGAGGTTTCCGCCCTGATCGCCGATGGGCGTGACCACGCCCCAGATCACATCGTCGAGGCGCGCGGAATCAATGCCCGCGCGATGGACCGCTTCACGCATGACGAGCGAGGCCAGTTCAACGGGTTGAAAGGGATGCAACGCGCCGCTTTCTTTACCGGAGCCAATTGCGGTGCGAACTGCGGAGATGATGAAAACGTCTGAGTCGGACATGATGTTTTTCCTAATTGATTTATTGTTGAAGGAATCCTATAATCTGCCTATATTCTATTATACAGAATCATTATGCATAATATAGCAATGCAACTATCAACACGGAGAGATTTGTGAATCAAGAAATCTGGCAACAGCTTCTTTCTTTAGAAAGCAGGGATATAACTCAGCAATGGTATTCCAAAATACACGAACGAGAATTGAACGCTCGCCGCGCCAAGGAAATTAATGCCGCGGCAAAACAGGCAAGAGAGTATTTCAGGAATGCATATAATTCAGACTACACTGTTCGGCCATTGCTGACATACTATGGAGTGGCTAGCCTCAGCCGCTCACTTCTGTTGTTGTTAAAGCGAGACGGCGGTGAAGAGGGCCTAGCTCGTGGACATGGTCTTATGATAATTGATTGGGGCAAACAATTATCTGGAGATTTGTCTATGGGTTTGGCTTCGCTAGCAAGCCTTAGGATACAAACATGCTCTGGCCTTTTTAGCGACTTTATAAGAGGCACAAATAACAGAATTTCAATTCATGTCAACTCATCTGGGGTGGATTGGAGACTCGAATATGATATTCCAAACGAGGGGAATCAAGTCTCACTTGGAGATCTTCTTGCCAGAATTCCCGATCTATTCAAAGACTACTCTAATGTCTCGCCGGAAATTAAATATACACCTGTAAATGAAATGTCAATTAGCAGGCAAAATGGCTTCAAGGCCAAAGTTCGTCGTGAGCATTTTGAAACTTTCAAGGATACATACCAAAACATGGGATACAACATTGATAGCCAAGATGAATGGTCTACCCTGACCTGCAATGCCGAGACATTTACGCAAAACACACCCCTCTTTGTCCATTCGTATGTGCATAAAATCTTTGGCTCTATTCCCGGATTGCATATTGCAGAACCTTTTTCTGACAAGCTTGCTTATTCGCAACTTGGCATTACATACTTAACATCCTATTTCCTTGGAATGCTGGCCAGATATTTTCCAACTCATTGGATTTCACTTATTCAAGGAGACAAAGGTGACGCGTTATGGCCCACAATTAACAGAGCACAACAATTTGTCGAGAATACTTATCCCGAGCTAGTAATAGAGATGATTAACGACACGCTTAAGGAAAATGAGAGCAAAAGTAATGAAAACGCTTAACGCGTTGTGAAGCAGGTAAGTTATTATGCGGTCACCAGGCGAGTAATCGATTTTCACTAAATGAGGTATTTTCAATATGTCCCCCGCCCGCATGTCAAAAATAGAATCAGCCATCCGCGTTGTCATGGCGTTCAATGACGCTTTCAATAGCCATGATGTCGCAGAGATGATGAAGCTGATAAGCGACGATTGTGTTTTTGAGAACACGAGTCCCGCGCCCGATGGAACGGTTTATTCGGGAAAAGATGCAATCAAGCAATATTATGAGAACTTATTCAAAGAGTCACCGCAGGCTCATATGGAGATCGAGGAGGTTTTCAGCTTTGGGTTGACTCATCGCTGTGTGCTGCGCTGGAAATATGATTGGGGAAATGGACATGTCCGCGGCGTGGATATATTCAAAGAACGGGATGGACTCATCTGCGAGAAGTTGTCTTACATCAAGGGATAAGAGGCCCCGACTGTCGCATTGAGCGGAGTGGCGCATTCGGTGCCACGAAGTCAAAAGGCAAATGTAAGATCAAATCTGCTGAAATTTAACGCGAAGACGCAGAGTCGCAAAGAGAGAATCATAAACTCAGCGTCTTGGCGGCTTTGCGTTAAGAATTTGTTTTGCAGTTCACTCCGCAAAGCCCATCCGCCGGAACACGGCCACTTTGAAAAAGTCCAATATCAACGCGTACAAAATAATCAACGCGACCAGTGACGCAATGATCGTTGGGCTGATCGGCGACATCAAAATTCCGAACGAAGCCAGCGCGATCACGACGATGGCATCGCCGAGCGTGCTTAACATGAGCGTCGCGCTGGGACGCGACTTCCAAAACGAGCGGCGTTCGCGCACCAGATAAACATTTGCCTGTCCCGTGAAGACCAGCATCACGAAGATCAGCGTTTGCAATTCCTCGAGGCTGAGATGATACACATCGCGTCCAAGATATAAAACCCCAAACGAGAATAACAGCCACGCGGCCGCCAATGCCAGCGCGCCGAGAACCAAATGCCTGATCTGCCAGCGGTCTGGTTTGTGCGAATAGGAAACGCGGTCCGAGGCGATGGACATGGTCACGAAATCATTGGCAAACAAAAGCAGAACGACCAGCCGCGGTGTAGTGACAAATTGACCGGTCAGCCACAGACCGATGCTAAGGAACAGCGCGATCTGAAACGTCTTGATGATCTTGTTGAACGTGTACGTCAACATGCGCTGATAGATTTGCCGTCCGATCTTGACCGCCGAAAGCACATCGCTCAAACCGGGATTGGTCAGGATGGCGCTGGCTGCAGCGCGCGCCACATCGGTTGCGTTCGAAACAGCGATGCCGACTTCGGCCTGCTTCAACGCCGGAGCGTCATTCACGCCGTCACCGGTCATGCCGACCACGTGCCCGCCTCTTTGGAAGCTCTGGACGATCTTGAATTTGTCCTCCGGCAGAACGCCGGCCACCACATTGCAGGTTAGATTGTTTTCAGCAAGCTGCTGATGTAATTGATCTGCCGCACACGCCTCGCCTCCCAGTCCAACTTGTGTGGCAATCGCGCGCGCGGTTGCCAATCCGTCACCGGTCACCATGATGATGCGTACTGAGAATTCTTTCAGCGAATCGATCAACTTTTTCGAATCTTCACGCGGCGGGTCGTAGAGTCCGAGCAAGCCGATCAGTTCGAGATTCTGTTTTTCGCCCGCCGCCAGCGCGATGACGCGGTAACCTTTTCCAGACAAAGCGTCCACATCTTTAACGGGAACCGGCGCGCCCGGCGCGAGAGCCGAAACCGTCCCCGGGAAACCCTTGACGATATGCAGTTCGCGCCCATCGACGCGCGCGAACGCCTCCGTCCGTTTGGTCAGCGGATCGAACGGAATGAATCCCAGCCGTTCGACTTTTCCATTTGCAAGTCCGCGTTCGCGCGCCGCGCTGATGATTGCCAAATCAATCGGGTCCTGCGACGATTCATCCGAACTGATGGCGGCGAGCCGCAGCACCTCCGCTTCGGAATGCGGCGCGTATGGGAACACCGCCGAAAGCGTGAGTTGATTTTTTGTGATCGTGCCGGTCTTGTCACTGCACAGCACATCCATCGCCGCGGCTTCCTCGATGGCTGTCAGGCGCGTCACCAACACGCCATGCGAAGCAAGTTCCTGCGAGCCAAGTGCGGACGCAAGCGTGAACGTGGCTGGCAGCGCAACCGGCACCGACGCGACCAACAGCATCAACGCGAACGGAATCGAATCTGAAAACGGAAGCGCGTTCAACGCGGAATAAATCAGCACGCCGATCACCAGCAAAACATCGAGCGCGATCAAATAACGGACGATGCCCAAGATGGTCGTTTCCAAATGGCTGACCGTTTTGGCAGTGTGAACCAGCTCGGCGGTTTTGCCATAGAACGTACGCGCGCCGGTGGCTGTGACTTCTCCATCCGCTTCGCCGCGCTGGACGATGCTTCCCGTGTAAGCCGTCTTTCCCGCGTCAAGCTCGACTGGAAGCGATTCGCCGGTCAATGCAGATTGGTCAATCGAGAGATGACCTTCCGTCAAAGTGACGTCGGCGGGTACAAAATCGCCGACGCGCAAATGGATCAGATCGCCGGGGACGATCTCCTTCGACGGGACAGTTCGCCACACGCCATCGCGCCGGACTCGCACCGAAATGGTAAGGCGTTTCTGAAGAAGCGCCAGCGCGTTCTGGGCGCGGTTCTCTTGAAAATAGCTGAGCACGGCATTGAACAACAGCAGCAGTCCGATAATGACCGCCTGTGTGTATCTGCCGATGATCAGTTCGAGGATAACGCTGAATTCCAGCATCCACGGCACTGGCCCCCATAACTTTTTGAGAAAGACGATCAGCCTTTGAGATTTTTCTTCAACGACGGCGTTCGGACCAAATTGTTGAAGGCGAGACTGCGCCTCCACAGTGGTAAGACCATTAATCATTCTTGATTTCTATATTGACTTCGTTGAAGGATTTGACTATGCACAAATTTGTGCGAACAAGAGAAATTACAAAAACATTTGAGATAAGCATGGTTCATCCTGAAAAAAAAGAATACAAGCGATTATACCGTTTAAGATTTTTTCAATCTTCGATACACGCACCCAGTAATGAGCGCCTATTGGCAGCATCCCGGCAAAAGATTCGTAAATTTCCATTCTTGACAACAAAACTGCGAAGCTCGATTAGCTTCGCAGTTGCCAAACACAAATTGCCAGAAAACCTATTCTTCTTCGTCCGCGTCAAACGACATCAGATCGAAGCGGTTCACATCTTCGGTGAATTCCAAATTGTCCAGCGCGTCTTCCAGGAATTCGACCTGCTCGTCGTCTTCGGCCTGGTCAATCAGGTTCTCGATGAAGATACGCACATCCTCACCGCCGACTTGCGACAATGACCAGATCGCCGCGCTGACAATATCGTCATCGTCTTCCTCTTCGAGGACTTTGAATAACAGCGTCCGCGCGGATGGAAGTCCCAA
>JAJYOO010000197.1 GCA_021796155.1 Chloroflexota bacterium | reverse complement strand
GCATATAAATGCATCAGAATGAACTCATGGCCGGAGTGTGTTGGAATAGATCGTAAGATGTCATGAACATCAGAGCGGCCCAGTATCTCACCACGGACGCACTTGCACTGTAAGAATCCAAAACGGATCAGCGTGAAGGTTGAGGTGGATAATTTTCGCGTGGATGTTGCACCACATTGGTACATGATTCGATCCTCTGGAGATAACCTGTTATTCGATCGCGCTCTTGGAAATTCCAAAGCGGGCATGTGCCCTCAAAATGATCTCGCGCTGCGGCGGGACCGTTTCGGGAGCTACATTGATATTGACATTGTTGGTACTCTCGACAAATATGGTGGTGTCGTTGGCAGAAATCACGCGAACTTGTACGCTCGTGAAAGCGGTCTCGCCTGTTTCCGTGTGGAAGCCGAGGGTGATCGTATAGGTGTGCAGTACCCGGCTGATATCCGGGTTTCTGGGCAGGTCGCCGCCAGCATAGAATGAATCATGGGTCGTACTCGGATTTGTTGTGGCGGGCCGATGCGGAGTGAGCTGCACTCCACCGCCTCCGCCCGTCGGCGGTGGGGGTGGGGGCGGAGGCTGCTGCCTGGGCGGCACCCTTCCCTGCCATTGAAAGACCCAATGGCGCCAGCCTGTTACAGCCATCATGTCGCTATCCCGATTGCGGCGGTCTACGGCCCGGCCGCGAAATTCAAGCATAAAATGAATACGTTCTCCAGGGATTGTGCTTACGACTCCTGGTTCATCCTGTCCATGATATGTGCATCCGGTATTTCGATCGGGGTTGGCGAAGATATCGTAATCAGATTCGGGGGCGTCTCGCATTCCATAAGGCATCCCAGCCACCCCTCCTCGAAGATCTTCGCGCCACTGGCTACGATCAAGCCTCCCTCCAACCAGACGTGGCAGACGATTGGGTGGATCATCCCGCATATTCCCTGTTCCGCCATCTCGCATGACAAACCCTTTAACTTGCTGCATGTACTCGCCCAAGCTGCAATCGCACCCGGTACTGTCGTTCTTAAACTGGAGCCTCATGTTGAAGCCGGTCGTGATCGCAAAACTATTGGGTGGTAACGGGTAGGGATGAATGGTATCCACTCGCACAACACCGCGAGGAAGATCGGGCAAACCGTCCAGACACGGCCTCCTGCCTGTTAACCGTGGCCTTGGAATACATACTTCCGGGAAAAGCAAGCACACTAATGGCAGAAGCCCTATCCCGCAAAGGATCGGATGTTCAATGCAGAACCAGTTATTTCCATCGCCGCCATCTGTTCTTTGGTGGTGGTCATGGTCATCCGTATGATCCTGATCTTGTTGATGATTCGTATCCTGGTCCCGCTGCTGGTTTTGAGGTGCGGGGCTGGTCACTTCGAACTGAATATCAACCCGGCGGTTACGACTCCTTCCTTCCACGGTTGTGTTGGGCGCAGTGGGTTCATTTTCACCAGCCCAGCTGATCTGAATATTTCCCATCCTGGACAATTGCTGCAAAGCGCGTTGGACGGCCAGCACACGCCTGCGCGATAACGGATCGTTGACTACCGGCTCGCCAGTGTCATCGGCGTGGCCTCTCATCGTGATTCTGACCGGTGGGGGAACAGTGGGCGAGAGACTCAACATGTCCGCAATCTCACGTAATACCTGCGTATGATGCGGCTTGAGGCTGGAGTCATTGATCGCGAAATTGTACAAACTGACTGTGAAGGGATTCGTAGAGCCTGCCACTTCGCCATCAGATGTCCGTGAAAGTTCGATCTCTTCTTGTCGTGATAACGTATGCTGTGGCTGAACACCCTGTGTTCCGCCTGCCGCAGCGACTTGTCCTGTAGCCTGACGTTGCAAAGTCCCCAGAGACAAAGCATCAATCGTCACGCCCTCCCCTGAAGCAATCTTCTTCGCAGTTGCATCGGCTTCCTTCTCGGCATCATCATTCGTTCCTCCCACGACCAAACTATGCTGAATATCAATCGGCTGACCTCTTTGTTGTACAACGTGCGTCAATTCATGGGCGAGGAGTTGGCGGCCATTGGTTGAATCAGGAGAGAAACAGCCTGCATCGAACACAATGTCTCGACCCACTGTATAAGCCAACGCATTGACTTCGCGCGCCGACTGGTTTGCTTTTGCGTCAATGTGAACTCGTACCTGGCTGAAGTCATAACCAAACCTTTTTTCCATGAAGGAGCGAGTCTCCGCGCTCAATGGCTGTCCAGATGCACGCAATACATCGTGGACAATGGAAGGGGCAGAATGGAGTTTCCCGCCTTGAGTAGCTGATCGCTGAAGCGTCCCCTGTTTTTTCCTGCGGCATTCCTCGCACTCTCCAGATAATCCTGGCATCCGGCCACAAGCACATTGTCGTTGCAGAATATTTCCCTTTATGGTTGCTGGTTTAGCCGCTTTGGGCAAGACACTGACTTTAGCCTGAACCTGTTCTACCATCATCGACTCCTTGCCCCGAATTTGTTCAGGCTCCCGTACACAGCCCTCGCCACTTGTTTACCAACTAAAATTGGCTTCGCACTTGGTGCGAGCGTGATCCTGCCAGCATCAATTATCGCTTGATCGATATTTTGCTTTAAGGAAGTGCGTGAGGCTGATGTATTTAACATCTGCTCGATTTCCAGCAAAAACGCATCGCCGATGACATAGCGATCCGCTGCCGGAAGGCCATGCAGGACCAATTCATCAATCTGCATTTCGATGCTGCGGACCCCCCCTCTCATTTTCTGGAGGTTGGCTGCGCGTCGGTCCCTTCTCATGACCAGCCTCCAAGCTCTGATTCCGTCAAAGGCTTTTCCAGCTTGGCAAACTCAACCCGCGCCGCGCGCAGTAAGTGATCCATGCGAACCGGTTCATTTGAATCCGCGGCGAGGAATGCGGCATAGAGGGCGATGTTGCGAATGTTTCCGCCGGTAATATTCAACTTCGCCAGACGATCAACCTGCAAATTTTCTGTCGGCGTTTGAGTTGGGAAGACGCGCTTCCAAATTTCCGCGCGCTGAACCACATCCGGGAAGGGAAATTGGATCACAAAGCGGATGCGGCGCAGAAAGGCTTGATCGAGCGCATCCTTCATGTTGGTGGTCAGGATAGCCAGACCGCGATAAGCTTCCATTCGCTGCAATAGATAACTGATCTCCACATTGGCGTAACGATCGTGGCTGTCCTTGACTTCGCTGCGTTTGCCAAACAAAGCATCCGCTTCATCGAATAACAGGATGGCGCTGCTTTCTTCCGCAGCATCGAATACGCGCCGAAGATTTTTTTCGGTCTCGCCAATATATTTGCTGATGACCTGACTTAAATCAATCCGATACAAAACTAAACCAAGTTCATTAGCCAGCACTTCCGCGGCCATCGTTTTGCCGGTCCCACTGACGCCTGCGAAGAGCGCGCTGATTCCCAACCCTCGTGTGCTTTTGCTTGCGAAGCCCCAAGTCTCATGGACTTTCAATCGCTGGCGAATTTGGCTGGCTACGTCATGCAAAGTTTGGATTTGTGCATCCGGCAGGACCAAATCGTTCCAATGCGCCATCGGGCGGATGCGTTGCGCCAACTCACCCAGTTGCGGATGAGCGTGAGCACTGCACGCATCCCAAAGTGCGCGTCCGAGTTCATCCGAGTCCGTTGTTTGTGTTTGGAGCGCCTCAGTTGCAATCGAATGGATCGCTTGAACATCCAGGTTGTAGTGCGAGACAAGCGCTTCCACGCGTCCGTTGAGTTGGATCGCCGCGGGGCCAAGAATATCTTTCCATAATTGATGTTGTTCTGATGTGGTTGGCTTGCCAACCTCGAAGCTCACGATGTTTCTCAGACTGATCGGCCTGCGTTCGCGGGTGGCAATGATCAACGGATAATCTGCGCTTTCGATCCATCGCTGGAAGACTGTGTTTTGCGAAGGTTCGTTATTGTCATCCTCACAATCGAGCAGCAACACGCTTGAACTCAGCACGCACTCACGCTGCCAGAGTCTGCGCATTGACTCGCTCTCAAGCGGATCGGATGGAATGAAGTGTTCAGGCATGATGTTCAAATTCATGCCCAGCATCGCGCAGGCATGAGCAGAAACATCGCGCTTGCTCGCGGTTTCATTTCCGCATAATTGAATGATTGGCAGAGGACCTTGCCCGGAATGTTGTGACCAAACCTGTGCTAGTTTTCGTGCCAGTGAATCATGAGAAGGCACCAAGGCTTTTTCTGCGACAACGTGCTTGACATAGCCTATTAAACGTTCATCCATGTAGGATGTGCCGGTGAGAAAATGCAGAATGCGTTCATCGATTCGTAATTGACTCTGCGTGCCAACGTTTCCGGATCCAAGCTCGACAAGTCGCCAATAGCGCAACGGACTTGCCGGAGCGAACGCGCTCCAATGTGGATTCGCCAAGGCTGCTAATGCAAGGCTGAAGGTGGGAAAAGTTTTTGCGGGGTCATTCTGGATTTGTGCACATAACGTTCCGAAGCGCGAATCAAGTTCGATTCCCGCGCACAGAAGCAAGACATCCCGCTCGAATGAAGAAAGATTGAAGGCCGTGCACAACGAGACCAACGCAGGAGGCGGCGATTGAGAATCGTCAATCACAGGTGGAAATTCTTCTGATGAAGTTTTCGCGGAGCCGGGATTGATTTGCGCCTCCAGACGAGACCGCACGAATTCCAGCGCTTGCGAAAGATAGCGCTGATTCGAATCAAACCAGTTTCCAACTGAAGCCGTGTTCATCAGATTGTCACCAACGGACCAATATATTTCGGCGCGTCCGGGTCGGGACCCGAATCGAGCAGGCTTTCCGCACCGTCCACTTGAACGCGCAACAGGTAATCGCCAGCCGCGACACTTGTGACCAGTGCCGCCAGACTCGCTATCGGGTCCGGTGGTGGAGGCGGCAACTTAATTTCAAAACGATACGCGCGCGCAGCGCGGTCGGGAGGCGGATTGTATTCGTTCATCAGCAAAACAACTCGTTGGTCAAGTCCAATCTTCGGAACAAAGTTAAGTGTGATGGTGGCATCCTTGTATGTGACACCATCGATCACTACCGATGGGCCAAGCACGACTGCGCCGGGCGTAACCATTGGCCGCAGAACAAATGCGGCCACGTTCGACTCGAAGCCCTGATGTTGAGTCTCCGGTGTCCCCATGTTGATTCGATAAATCGTTTGGGCGCCCTGCACTCCGGCTCGCAGGGAATCAACGGGGAAAGGAGGCGCGGCCAGTGAGACTTTAACTTGAGTGGCAGACACGTCATCGGGAGGCACTTCGATTCCAGCAACGCGCGCCGAAACATTCTCGCCATTCAACTGCCGACCTGCCAGCACCAAAATGTCACCCGCAACGATCGGTTGATTTTCTTCAACCGGATCGGCCAAAGTTTTTTGAGAAAGAATCTGATCGATCACTGCTTGATTGATAGGACGCACATAAACATTGCGCCGATACACTGGCAATGATGGACCAGGCGTTGGCGTTCCATCAATGAAGATGACCGTGGCCTGAACTGCCACAGAGACATAATATGT
>JAJYOO010000196.1 GCA_021796155.1 Chloroflexota bacterium | reverse complement strand
GTCCAAATGTTATTCTTGAATTAGGATATACCCTTTCGATAAAGGTAGAAGATCAGGTTTATATTACCTTCCGAAAACGCAAGAGCAAGGGGAAGATGCCAACTTGGCTTTTGTCCGATATTGGACACTTGAATCGACACGAATATATCAATGTACCTGCTCTAGAAAACTTCGTGCGAGACCAACTTAATCTCCTCCCTTTTTCAAAAAGAGTTTCAGAATTTCAAGTAGATTGCAACTCAACAAATGCCGTCGAGAAGTATCAGCAATACGGCATAAAAATATTGCAAACCATCCGTGATAACGGGCCACAGTCAGAGCAACAGCTTCAGGCTATTCTTGCGGGATCAGCTTGCAGATCTAAACGAATGTTGCAGCTCTTGAAAAGGCACCAGCTTATTAAAGGCAATGTTGGAAGAACCAGTAAATACTCAATTCTTCACTAACAGGAGCGCCGTCTCTCGACGGCACTTCTTGTTTTCTACGCTATCGTAATACTCTTATCCAAATACACATCCTGAATCGTGTTCAACAACTTCACGCCTTCCGCCATCGGGTGCTGGAAAGCTTTACGGCCCATCAGCATCTCGCTTCGCAAAAACTGTTACAAGTGATCCCTCCTTAACCCTAATTAGGGCCTAGGGGCCGCCAACAAAACGCTGATTAGAACCGAGAATGACGCCAACCCCAAACCGAACACAAGAACAAGACTTCTAATAACAGGTCGGCGCGACAAATATAAGTAGCTTTGCCAGAAGCCTAGTATCGCAAGAAGCACAAGCTCTGGGACGAAGTCGAACATGTAGCGCATGTCAACCCAGAAAAAGAACAGCGCGGGTAAAAATCCGAGAATAGAGCCAATAACCAGGCCAAAGACATAGATTGGCGGGAAATGGTCAATATGCAGCGTGTCCTGAGGCTCCCTTCTACGTCTTATCAGCACAATGACCATGATCAGCGCGGGAATGATTGCGAAAATGACAAAAGGAAAAACAATCAACAATCCCTCAATCCCATGCACCTGGTATATTCCCTGATGTGCAACTCCGTTTCCCAACAAACTCTTGCCTGCTCTGGCTTTAATAAAGGGAAATATCCCGCTGATTTTGAAGGATCTGGCGAACATGTAATTATAGAAATTCGAGTAGATATATGATCCTGAGAAAACGTCCCCGAAATATTTATTGAGGTTCGTATCGTTCAACTGATAACGAAGTCCAAACTCGAAAACGGAACCGAAGCGCGACCAGTTGTACCAACCGGTTGCAATCCCCCCTAATAAAATGGGCAACCCAATGGCGGCACAGGAGAGGAAAGATTGCGTCGCGCTTGAAGTTTTCCCTCGCGTCCAGATTATTCCCAGCCAGGTTAAACACACCATGAAAGCGATCGGCAATATTAGAACCATGCGCGACCCAAATGCCAACGTCCAGAAAACACCAGCAGTTACAAGCCTCCACCGTGACAACAAGGGTCGTCTAAAAGCGCTATAAACCCAGTACAATCCTCCGACAAAAAAGAATTGCCCCCCCGCCACCGCAGCTTCATAAACAGCGTGCCGATTCAATATCCAAGGGATAGGGTTGACAAGCCCCACCAAGAGAATACAAACGAGAAACATCCATGCAGGCAAAGTCTTAAAGAAATCCTCCCATACAGACTTGAGTATCAGGATATTAAAAAAGAGCAATCCGACGAGGAATCCAAAGAGAACATAGTGATCGCCTATTTGTCCCGCATAAAAGGGGATGATGAGGGAAAGGATGAGAGCAGGCGCGGGGCCCCAGTATAGATAGAACTTTCCATTGTAGAAAGAGGCGTCCCAAGGAAAAGGTATACTATTCCTGAAGTCGGTACTCTCATAGGGATCGGTCAACGTCAACAAGCGGGAATCAATGTTCTCTTGCAGATACAGCCGACCATTGTCAAATGATTGGGCGAGTCGGTAATAGTAGGCAGATGGTGTCCTCCACTCTGTAAAGCTGCCAGCGCTGATAATCCAAACATAAACTGTAATTATCAAAAGTACACAAAAACATCCCAAGACAATTGTCAGGAAACCAAATTTAGGGAAAGAGGAATTGCCGCCAGACTGCAACTTAGGGTCCAAGTGCTTCACCATATATGCTTGCCAAGGGTCAACAAAACACCAGCAATGAGCATAAACTCATAATATTATGATCTCTATGATCTGCTAAACACGAGCTATCGCAAAGCCAAAGAAGAGCACTGTTCAATCTTGTGCGTGAAGAAAGCGACGGATATAAAACCCCAATCCATAAGACTCTAGAATTATGTCCGTTGCATCATCTTATTCAAAAAGAGCAAATCTTAGCGATTCGCTCTTTTTGCTTCTTCCGATCTATGCAATCGTAATGCTCTTATCCAAATAAACATCCTGAATCGTATTCAACAACTTCACACCTTCAGACATCGGGCGTTGGAACGCTTTGCGGCCTGAGATCAGTCCCATGCCGCCGGCACGCTTGTTGATCACCGCGGTGGCCGCCGCTTCGGCAAAGTCGTTGTCGCCGGACGCGCCGCCGCTGTTGATGAGTCCGATGCGGCCCATGTAGCAATTCGCAACTTGATAGCGGACTAGATCAATCGGATGGTCGCTGGTCAATTCGCTGTAAATGCGCTTGTCATATTTGCCATACGAAACGCCGTCCGCGTTCAGTGCGATGTAGCCGCCGTTGTTTTCCGCTATTTTCTGTTTGATGATGTCCGCTTCAATCGTCACACCGATGTGATTCGCCTGCCCGGTCAGGTCGGCGGACACATGATAGTCCTTGTCCTTCTTGAAGGCTTTGTTGCGCGTGTAGCACCACAACACGGTCGCCATTCCAAGTTCGTGTGCGAGTGCAAACGCCTGCGCAATTTCGATGAGTTCGCGATGCGAATCGTCCGAGCCGAAGTAAATCGTCGCGCCGACTGCCGCCGCGCCCATCTCGTAAGCCTCCTTGACTGTGCCGAACAAAATCTGCTCGAAGTTATTCGGATACGTCATCAACTCGTTGTGGTTGATCTTTACAATGAACGGAATCTTGTGCGCGTACTTGCGGGCGACAATTCCCAGCACGCCAAACGTCGATGCGACTGCATTGCATCCGCCTTCGACCGCGAGCTTGACGATGTTCTCCGGGTCGAAATAATCCGGATTTTTGGCGAAGCTCGCGCCGCCCGAATGTTCGATGCCCTGATCAACAGGCAGGATGGACAGATAGCCCGTCCCGCCAAGCCGGCCATTGCGATACATCCGCGCCATGTTTTCGAGCACGCGGTTGTTCCGGTCGGAATGTTCAAATATGCGATCCACGAAATCCGGGCCGGGCAAGTGCAGACGTTCTTTCGAAATTTTTGGCGAGCTGAAGCCAAGCAGGGATTCGGCTTTGTCGCCTAATAAGGATTGAATATTGTTCATTTCTTGGACTTTGGTCACCATTGCATTTCTCCTTGCCCGACGCTGCGTACTTTTGTGCACGTCAAGCGAATTTCTATTTATTCACCGCGGAGACACTAAGCGCAACACCCTGAGCCCTTTCAGGGAGGTGCACGTAATCTCCGTGGTGAGAGTTCGTTTGGAATAGGAAATATGTCTTTCTTGATTATAACCAGAAACTACGGCATAATGAGTCTGTGCTACTTAATTCCCCAGAATTCGTAAATGTTCGCAGGAGGCTCAAATGACAGACATGTATCAAAATGTTAGCGGCCAGATGGACCCGTTCAAAAAACTGGCATCCTATATCCCCGGCTTTGGCGGGTACGTCGAACGGCAGAACCGCCGCGACGCCGACAAGTTGGTGCGCGACACGATTGCGCGTCGCTTCGAGGAACTCGTCAAGCGCGCGTCCGCTTTGCAGACCGACCTGGTCAGCGCAGGCAAACTCGAATCGGTTGGTGAAATGGAAAAGGCTGTCACGCAGATGCGCACTTTTATGGATAAGGTCAGCACCGCAGCGCGCGGTTATTCTGGCTTGTTCGACGCGGTCAAAATCAATGAGAAGGAATTGGAACAACTTTATAACTTTGATTTGGCATTCTTCGATCTTGCTGATCAAATCGGTCACGGACTGGATAACATCGAAGCCAGCATGGGCGATGATACCGCCTTGCCCGCCGCTATCCGCAACATCACCACACTGGGTCGCCAAGCCGTGGACACGTTCAACCGAAGGACTGAGGCTTTCACTGGCAGCGGAAAATAACTGCACTTGAGACACAATAAGGGGCTTAATAGGATGTCCTTGGATTTGCAAAAACAAGCTACCAATTAAGCCCTTTTAGATTTTCTGCTCAACTGAACATCAATATTCTATCAATGTAAAATCTCAGCGCCCATATCGAAGAGTCAAAGGAGAGGTATCCATGACCGTCGCGAGCATCACCTGTCCCAATTGCGGGGCATCACTGGAACTGAAACCCAGGCAGGAACTGATTACATGCACTTATTGCAATTCCAACCTACACTTCTCAGCCGAAGCAGGGGCACGTCCAGCAGTTCAACATGTAACGGAAAGCGCTAAGTTTGCTGATTCTACCTTCCACATGACTGTGGAAGATGTATTCCCGATCCGAAATCGTGGCATCGTCGCCATCGGTAGAGTGTCAAGTGGCACATTGCGTATCGGCGACACGATTGTCATCCGTAGGGGCAATAAGACGATGCGAAAAACGGCCATCACCAGCATCGAGATGTTCCACAAAATGCTGGATCATGCTAACACCGGCGACAACATAGGCGTCCAGTTCATGGAAATTAAGAACGGTGAAGTCCAGCGCGGCGATGTGCTTTCGGCAGATGGACTCGATTTTAGTTGAAAACGGCGACGAGGCATCTTTCAGGAGTTGATGTACTGCTTTGTGGAAAGACTCTTCTCGCGATGAAGTCTACAACAGGCGCAGACAACTTTGTAAAGGCTCTGTGCCTTTTTTATTTTTTGTGGTAAAAAAAGTGCATGTGGCACTCCTATATAAACGCAACCTCCACAGATGAAGTTCTCAAAGCCTTGAACGAAAAAGGTGAACGCGCCCGTATTGTCGCGGGTGCGACTGATTTAATCCTCGAACTCGAGCGCGGCGTCCGCAAAGGAATTGACACGCTCATTGATGTGACACGCATCTCCGGCCTCGACCAGATTCATTTGGACGAAGATGGAATCATTCATCTCGGCCCGCTGGTGACTCATAATCATTGCGCTGCATCAGATTTGATTCGCGAGCGCGCTTACCCATTAGCCCGCGCCGCGTGGGAAGTTGGCGCGCCGCAAATCCGAAACCGTGGCACGGTTGCGGGAAATCTTATTACCGCATCGCCTGCCAACGACACGATCACTCCGCTCGTTGCCCTGAACGCGTCCGTAACACTTGCATCGATGCGCGGCGAACGAAAAGTTGCATTGAAGGATTTTTATACCGGAGTTCGCAAGAACGTGATGCAGCCGGACGAAATGCTTGTGGATATTTCCTTCCCGGCGATGACAAAAGATCAGCGCGGGACATTTATCAAACTGGCTTTGCGCCGCGCACAAGC
>JAJYOO010000195.1 GCA_021796155.1 Chloroflexota bacterium | reverse complement strand
AGTTAGCATGATTTATTCCGCTAACGATCCATTTTCGAGCGGTTATAACAATGTTGGTACAGCGCAATTGATGAAGCAAAACGGTGTATGGAAAATTTCATCCATGCCAACATATAATTTGTGGGATTACAGTTGGTATCAAACACCACCCAAGCCATAGGAGAATGCCATGAAAACCGTCCGTAGACTTTATTTTTACGCCGTTGCCCTTATCAGTCTCGAAGTTGTCCTTTGGGGATTGATCAACTTGCTTCGTTCGATTGTGGATCAAACTATCGGTGGCGGAGCGGAAGCGCTGGCTCAAGCTCTCGCACTGGTTGTGGTTGGTGTACCGATATTTCTAATCCATTGGCTGTGGTCCCAGCGTGTTTCTGCCCGCGATGAAGAAGAGAAAACTGCCAGCCTACGAGCCATTTTTCTTTATGGAGTTTTGATCGGCACACTCATTCCGGTGATTCAAAATTTGCTGGCATTTATTAACCGCACGTCTCTGCAATTGCTCCATCTTTCTGCGGAGCGCGCTCTTGTGGGCGGCCTGCAAACCTGGCCCGACAATTTAATCGCAATCCTGATGAATGGCATCGTTGCCGTTTATTTCTGGAATATTTTGCGAAACGAGTGGACGACACTTCCATCAAAAGAAAATTTCGCAGATGTGCGGCGGGTATATCGTTATGTTTGGGTTCTTTACAGCTTGTTGATGATGATTCTTGGCGCACAGCAATCTCTGGATTATCTGTTCTTTATTCCGGGGGGGGTGTTAGGTGAACTCACATCCGAGACGTTGATCAACGGGATTGCTTTGCTCATCGTCGGGACGCCAGTGTGGTTTTATTCATGGCGCATCATTCAGGATTCGTTGGAGGACGCGGCGGAAAAAGAGTCGAATCTTCGACTTGGATTTCTCTACGTCCTCGCCCTGAGCGGCGTCATCACCGTGCTGACGACCGCGGCGATGGTGATAAATATTGTCATCACGAAAATTCTTGGTGCGAATATTTCGACTGCCGATTTTATCCATCAAATTGGCGGACCGATTTCCGTTGGCGTGCCGCTCGGTGTGGTCTGGGCTTATTACGGACGCTGGCTTAATCTTCACATTGATTCGATTGGCGATCCCGTTCGGCAAGCGGGAATGAAACGAGTTTACTTTTATATTTTGTCTGCGCTTGGATTGGGTGGAGCGTTTATCGGCGTCGCATCACTAATAAATTTCATAATTGATTTGTTAACCGGCGGATCATTGATTTTGACCGGTACACTGCGATCCAATCTTGCATCTGCCATTTCGTTGATTGTTGCATGGCTTCCGCTTTGGTTGATGACGTGGCGTCCGATGCAGCATGATGCGCTGGCGGAAGGCGATATGGCCGAACATGCGCGGCGGTCAATTGCCAGAAAAGCCTATTTGTATTTGGCGTTGTTCGCGGGTGTAATTGGCGGGATGAGTTCTGCTGTGGCGCTGGTCTTTCAATTGTTAAATGCTTTATTGGGTGGGCAGACTGACAGCACATTCCTCGCTACGGTCTTAAACGATCTGCAACTGCTCGCCTTGTTTATCATTTTGTTTATTTATCATTTGTTGGTCTTGCGCCGTGATGGATTGTTTACGGCTAGCGCTCTGGCAAAGAAGCAAAGTGATTTCAAGGTATTGATTGTAGATTCGGGAAATGGCTTCGGTGAATTGGTCAAATCAGCAATGGCAAAGTCCGCACCAAATGTTTCGGTAGCAATTGCAGACGGAAAACCTGAAGGTCAATTCAATGCGGTTGTGTTGAGCGGAAGTTTGGTGGTAGATGCCCCAGATTGGATTCGCTCTTTTAACGGGAGCCGCATCATTGTCCCGGATGAAGCGCAGGGAATCATTTGGGCAGGCGGAGTCAATCGAAATGCAATCCAGCAGGCGGCGCATGTCGTCCGTCAATTAGCCGAAGGTCAACCAGTCCGCCAACAAACCGGAGGCAATTCTGGTTGGGTCATCGTTGGTTATGTCGCGGCCGCGTTATTTGGTTTGCAAATCCTGTTTGCGTTGATGGCATTGGTCGTGTCTGCCTTTGTACGTTAATGATATACTTCGACATCATCCCAATGACGAGGGCTAAATCATGAAAGTGACCGTACTACAAGAGAATCTTGCTCGCGGTCTTGGCATTGTGTCACGCGCAGTGTCGCCGCGCAGTACGTTGCCTGTTCTCGCAAACGTATTGATCGCATCAGATGAAGGTCGTTTGCGGCTTTCTGCCACCAACCTTGAATTGGGGATTACATGTTGGGTTCCTGCCCGAATCGAACAGGAAGGTTCAACGACTGTCCCATCGCGAACATTTTCGGATCTGGTGAATACGCTGCCGAGCGATCAAGTAATGTTGTCACTCGATAATAAGACACAGACGTTGAACGTGCGCGGCGGGACTTCCACCAACGATATCAAGTGCATTGACGCACAGGAGTTTCCTCCGCTTCCCGTCCCGGACTTGGATGGCGCGGTGCAATTGAATGTGGGCGACTTCCGCGAGATGATACAACAAGTGGCGTTCGCAGCTTCGACAGATGAAGCGCGTCCTGTCTTGATGGGTGTGCTGATCCAAGTTGAAAAAGATAAACTGACAATGGCCGCCGCGGACGGCTTCAGACTTTCGGTTCGCAAAGCAGCTTTGTCATCTGCCGCATCCGCACCTCTGACGGCAATTGTTCCAGCGCGTGCTTTGGTTGAATTGGCGCGTGTCGCAAGCGATGGCGAAGAGCCAATTTACATGGTGGTTCCAAAAGGACGCGGCCAGGTTTTATTCCGCGTGAAAGATGTCGAAGTCGTTTCGCAATTGATTGATGGAACTTTCCCGGACTATCAACAAATTATTCCTCGAAAGTACACGTCTCGCACTTTGGTATCCACGGCAGCGTTACTCAAAGCCTGCAAGCAGGCTGAGATTTTTGCACGTGAAGGTTCGAATGTGGCGCGGCTTAACATTAAATCGGCAAGTAGTGATTTACAGCCGAGCGAAGTTGAGATTTCAGCCACGTCAGAGGAAACCGGTAAGAACGAAACGATTGTTGAAGCAACTGTCGACGGAAGCGGCGTGTTGATTGCATTCAACGTCAAGTTCCTGCGTGAGGCACTTGAAGTGATCAAGACGCCCAACGTTGCTTTGGAAACGTCTGCACCGAACGCACCTGGCGTGGTGAAGCCAGTTGGCGATGAGCAATTCCTGCATGTAATCATGCCGATGCATCTCGGTTAAAGTTTAAAAGTTATCAAGCTGGAAAGTCAGAAAGTTAGAGACGACCGAACAATGGCCGTCTCTTTTTATGTTTTTGGCAATAAGACTTTGAACGTCGAGCCTTTGTCTTTTCCTTCAGACTCAGCCCAAATCTTTCCACCCTGTGCTTCAATCAATCCTTTGGCTATCGCTAGTCCGATCCCAAGCCCACCATAGTGACGTGTGTTTGGTGACTCCATTTGGTAGAAGCTATCGAAGATTTTCTTTAACTTATCGGATGGAATTCCGATGCCTCTATCTTGTACCCATGCCATGATGCGATCTCCCTGTTGAGTCGCACCGACTGTGATTTCGCTTCCCTGCGGCGAATATCGGATGGCGTTGTTGAGCAAGTTGACGAAGGCGGTATTCATTTTGTCAGGATCAACGTTAACCGTAATTGGCGAATCTTGAAAAGCAAAGATTAGCTTCTGTCTTTTGGCTAAAGCAAGTTCCTTCACTTCATCGCAGGCAGTTTTCAGTACATCTTGAAGAACAACATCGCTCGATTTAATCAACATCAAGCCTTCTGTTTCAAGCATAGTCAGGTTCGTCATATCTTCAACGAGGGAGCGCATTTGCAAGGCCGCATTTAAAACATGTTGTGCGTGCTCTGAAGTTTCTCCTTTTGAATCTTCGCGCAGGAATGATGCGTAACCGATGATGATACCAAGCGGGGTCCGCAATTCGTGAGACGCTAATGCCAGGAAATTGTTCTTCAATTGATCGGCTTCTTTAACTTTTTGAAGTGCCTGTTGAGTCGTTCGCAAGAGACGTGCATTGTTGAGGGCAATCGCAGCATGAGCGGCAGTGACTAATAAGATGGTTTCATCGCGTATCGTGAATTCGGTGTTTCGTTTGTTGACCGCCTCCAGTACGCCGATGATTCGATCTTTGATAAGCATTGGCACACCGAGAAGCGAGCCGACATGGAAACTGATATGTTCCGAGACCAGTGAATAGTGACGCGGATCCTGCTCGACATTATTCAGGATGATAGAGCGGTTGGTACGAAAAATGGTGCCGGCCAGGCTCCCTTCGATCGGTACCGGAACTTCGGCCAGCTTCTTCGGGTCGGACCCGGTCGCGGCGGCGAAATAAAGGCGCGGGTGTTTTTCATCATATAATAAAATAGACGCGGCTTCACAATCGAGCAATTCGGTTGCAGTGGTGGTAATTTGTTGAAACAACGCATCGAGGTCAAGTGTTGAGTTGAGGGTGACACTTAGCTCCACGAGACGTTTGAGCTGCTCGTTATGTTGTTCCAACTCCTGAATTTTGTTCCTAGGCATGACAAGAGTTTAACGATTTTTTCAAGAAGGGACAATCCCATAAAGGATATAGAACATATGTTCTTATTGTGTTATAGAATTGGGCCGGCTAAAATGCCGGCCCAATTCTTGCATTACTGAATTGACAAGTCTTGCTAAGTTGCGTTTGATTTTTTCTCTATGACTTTTGACCTTATAACGCTAATAAGACGTGTAATATCAGGTCGCCTGTGAAATGCGACAACATCGCAGACTCGAGCCCGCGTGTGAAATAGAGATATCCGAACGCAATCCCTGCTAATCCATTTAGCGCGACAGCTCGAAGAATAACCAAAGGCGTTAGAGGCAAAAGCAAAGACGTAGCTGGCAAATGTCCGAGGCCGAAAAGGATTGCAGCGAGAACATTTGCTATCCAGAGAATCGTCACAGTAGGTTTGCCTTCGGCTGTTTTGCTAACGAAATGTCCAAGCCAGGCAAGGAAAGTCATCAGGCACAATCGCAGCAGAATTTCTTCGTCAATGCCGCCATAGAAGGATGCGAGGAATCCTTTCCATGCTGCAGGCGTTGCTGCGCTGGAACTGGCAAGCACTGATACTTTGTTGCCAAGTTCCACTTTGAGCGCCGGCTGGAAAGCGAAAGCATCAAGCGCAATGATGAGCAGGGATGCGACGATGCCGAGAATTACGCTGATTGGCAGGATCGCGCGGATTTTGTCAACGATGGATTCGCCTCTTAAACGGGATTCCAGAATCGGCGTCCCAAGGCCGATGCGGTTTGCGAAGAAGAGTCCGATTGCAATCGCGATTCCAAACATCACCACTTGTGTAACGATTTGGATTGTCGCTAACAGTGGCAGCGGCATTGGCAGTTGCGCGGGCTTTGGCGCTCCTGCCTGGAGTGCGAGAGAATAAGGAATGATCGCAATCAATCCAAATGTCGCAGCGGCGAGGAGAATGAAAAAGATTTTCCAATTGAAAGGTTTGACCGTCATACCAAATTCCTGTTGTTATGGGCCA
>JAJYOO010000194.1 GCA_021796155.1 Chloroflexota bacterium | reverse complement strand
GCAGACGACTCTGAATTGCTGGACAATGATGTGATTGCCCGCTATGAAGGCGAGGAAGTTGCCGGCATGACGATTATGAACGCGAGTAAGAAAGCAATGAAATAAATCCGCGTGCCTTTCCCCTCTCTCTCTCGATGGTCGAGTAACGAAGCGTATCGAGACCTGGGAGAGGGTCAGGGTGAGGGCAAAACCGCCGCGCGAATAGTGGCGGAGAAGGTTGTGAGGATTGATCGCGCGGAAGAGATTTTAAAGAACCTTTAACCACGAAGTACACAAAGGAAAACCATAATGACCACAAAACAAATCCTAACTTCCGAAGAAATCTCAAAAATAGTGGATGGGTTTGATCCTATTGACTGGATTCAAATGGAATTGCTTGCGAACATGCCCCCCGGAAAGCGGATGATTCCTATGTTGCAAGCCTCTGAAATGGTGCGGGCTGGTTTACGCGGTGCATTTCGAAAAAAATTTCCCGATCTTTCACTTGCTGAAATCAATATGAAAATTTTGGAATACCTTACTAATATGGATGAGAATTATGGGCACGCTTGATTTTTATATCCGTGTTGTGAAGGCGTTAGATGAGGTTGGCGCACCTTATATGATTGTAGGCGCATATGGCGGTTCGGTATTTGGAATTGCCCGTTCGACGAATGATATTGATATTTTGGTGGACTTATCTAAAGAGGATTGTGACGCCATTTCAGAAAAATTTCCTCTTCCGCGCTACTATGCTGATCCCGAAATGATGAAAAACTCAATTGAAATGGGTATCATGTTTAATCTAATTGATACGGATGAAGGCGCAAGAGCAGACTTAGTTCCTTTAAAACGGGAACCCGAGTATCAACTTGCCTTTAATCGCCGTGTCAAAGAAACCTTTCAAAGTCTAAGCGGAGAAAGTTTTGAAGCATGGGTTGCCCAACCAACGGACATTATCATTGGCAAACTCCGCGCGTGGGATGAAGGCAGGTCTGATAAACATCCCAAAGATATTTTTGCGATCCTCTTCTTCTGCTTGAGGGGATACAGCGACTATGAAGTTGACTTGGATGAAGTCACAAAGGAAGCCGCACACATCGGGCAAGAGATTCTCGATATGTGGAACAAAACGCTTGCGAGAGCAAAAGATGAAATTAAAAAAGGAAATACGCCGCGAAAATGGTGAAATAGCGCGCGGACATATGTCCCTGCATGCACGGCAGGTCGCCATCGCCGCGGGCGCGACGGGTGATATGATTGAAAAGGTCGCCGCGCGAATGGTGGCCGAGAAAGTTGTACGAATTGATCGAGCTGAAGAAATCTTGAAATCCATCAAGGGATGAATGCTCATGAACAAAAAAATCGGCCTTCTTTCATTTTTTCTTATATTTATTTTGGCTTGTAGTTTTGCGGCTACTTCGCCTACGCCGACTGCAATACCGATTATACCTACACAGACTCCACAAATTCCAACTCCGATTCCGCCAACTTCGACAATCATGCCAACTCGACCTGCATCACTGGGAACCATTGCACTTGATTTCGTTGCACTGCTATGTGATGCGCAATGGATGAACGGTGCGCATCATCTGATGGCTTGCCCACCTGCCAACACTGACCATTCCGGCGGCTATGCCGTTGTAATTGATCCAACGACTGAAGGTTTGCCCGCCAACACGCCTGTTATTCTTGCGTTTCCCGGCACATATTCCGCCGCTCTCTTCCTGCGTTATCCAGCATTCAAAGTGCATGTTGGCGATCATTTTCGTGCCAGCCTGCGTTGTTCAGGTCCGCTCAATCCAAATTGTGATGTGCAATTTGCGTTGGAATATTATGACGCACAAGGAAAGTATCACAGCCCATTCATGCAGTGGAATTACAACCCGAGCATGCCCGATATTCAAGTAGATGCTGACTTGAGTTCACTCGCCGGTCAAAGCGTGGACTTCGTGCTGGCTCTGCGACCGGAGAATGGCTCTTCAGCGCAAGATGATGGCGGCTTGTGGATTGCACCACACATCTATCGTCCGAATCCATAGATATTACAAAGGTTTATAATTCGTCAAGCAATTATGAAAACAATTCCTTCTGGTTTGCGTAAAGAAATGATCCGACGCCTCGTGGATGAATTTCATCCTGAGACGATCTATCTTTTTGGCTCGCACGCGTGGGGCAAACCGGAAGCGGGAAGCGATATTGATTTGTTAGTTGTTGTAAAAAACAGCCGCCAAAAACCAATTCGACGCGCAGTGCGCGCACAGAGAAGTTTGCGCGGGATAAAAGCATCCGTAGATGTCCTCGTGAAGACGCGCAAAGAGTTCGAAAAATATATTCCCGTAAAAGCATCCTTGGAAGCGCAAATTACTAGGCAGGGCAAATTATTATATGGACGCAAAACATTCGCTCGTCCGTAATCGGATCATGAAGGCGCGGCGCGATTTGTTATCAGCGAAAAAACTGGCGCGCGGCAAGGAACGCTATTTGGATACAGCCATTTATCATTGCCAGCAACTGGCGGAAAAAGTTGTCAAAGGATGACTTGTGTATCACGATGTCTCTTTTGAAAAGACACATGATCTGCGACTTCTCGTAACTTTGGCAGCTGAGATTGAACCGAAATTCAACGCATGGCTTGATGTTGCAGAACAGATCACACCATATGCAACAGCGTACCGTTATCCAGGCGAAGAATTGGAACCGACAGAAGAAGAGTTTCTTCAAGCATTCAATGAGGCAAGTAGATTTTATGAATTTGTTTGTTCGTTATTGCCGATGGAGTTGAGCGCGCCATGAGTCTTTACCGTAGACCTAACATGTCTCACCTGCGCCACTCTCCGCCTCCCTTCGCGCAGACAAGGATCATCGCCAACCAACCCTCGCGAAGACACCTTCGGCAGGTCTCTCGACCACAAAATAATGGCGGCTTATGGATTGCACCAGTGATCTATCGTCCGCATCCATAATTTGATTGAGCCGAAGAGATTTTGAAAAAGATAAAATCGCAGGAGTTTCCTGCCGTATTCTGGCTATAATATTTTTATCAACCAAAAAGTTATCCAGGAGTTTTCATGCCAGTTGTCTTGCGTGTTCAAGGTTACAAGTTTTGGTTTTATATGGCTGACATCATCGAACCGCCGCATATCCATGTTGGCAAGGATGGCAATGAAGCCAAATCCTGGCTGTAAGCCCGTGAAGGTTGCGTCCGGTTGATTTACGTGAGATAGAACGTATTATTGAAGATAATTTAGAATTCCTCCTGAATGCATGGGAGGACGAGAAAGGAAAACATGTCAACGGTTAAACACCTACCAGCAGGCTATGAACCTGTCTTGCCGCTTGCAGTTCCAGACTTGAACGAAGTCCGCTCTTTTGCAAATCATCTTCACTCGCTTGACAAACATTGGCAGGGAGAGATTTTCGGCTGGCAAGCCGAATATACTCCCGAAAGCGGCCAAAAGCCCATAGACTCAAACATGACCTTCACTCCCGCCGATTTTTGGATCGGCGAAAGCGGCATCTGGTTTTTCTCGTTGATGTGGGAGCATGGCAAGGAGAAAGAGCCTGTTGAGTTTTTGGATGACCGCGGAGTGGTGAAATAACAACGAGCAGGACTAAAGTCGCCTGCTCAGTACATGGAAACCCTCGGGTTGCACGCGGAGTCCATTTCAATGGACTTCCACGCATTGAGGCAGGACTTTAGACCGCACGTGAAATGGAAACAGGAAAATACATCATTGTTGTTTATCGCGAAGTAAATGAAGAGGATGGATTTGTCATTACAGCGTTTTTGACGAAGCGTTGGAAACAGATTGAAAGGAGAAAGAAAATATGGCAACCGTAAATCTGGACCGCGTATTAAATTTTGTCCCGCAGGCATTACAACTACATCAGAAAAACATCCGGCTTTCCTCTGACGAAGAGGCTGATGTGCTGTATTTAAATTTCAAAAAGCCCAGCCACATGGACGACTCTGAATTGCTGGATAACGACGTGATCGTTCGCTACGAAGGTGAAGAAGTTGTCGGCATGACGATTATGAACGCGAGTAAGAAAGCAATGAAATAAACCCGCGCGCCTTTCCCCTCTTCCTCGGTGGTCGAGTAGCGAAGCGTATCGAGACCTGGGAGAGGGTCAGGGTGAGGGCAAAACTGCCGCGCGAATGGTGGCGGAGAAGGTTGTGAGGATCGACCGAGCGGAAGAAATTATTAAAGAGATAACGAGGAGTTAGGCTTGACGGAAGCAGGAAATAGTATATACTGTTGATATATACTAAAGGAGACGAAATGGAAACAGCAAAACTTTTTCAAAATGGCAAAAGCCAGGCCGTGCGACTTCCCAAAGAATTTCGCTTTGGAAGCGACCGCGTTTATATAAAACGAGTTGGCAACGCGGTCGTGCTTCTTCCCTACCAAACTCCTTGGAATACCTTGCTGGATAGCCTCTCACTATTTTCACCAGATTTTATGGGTGAGCGGATTCAACCGCTCGCGCAAAACCGTGAGGACGCGTTCGCATGAAATACATGCTGGATACAAATATCTGCATCGGCTTGATTCGTCAAAAGCCTCAGGCTCTCATTGAACGATTAACGGCTTGCGCTCCAGGTGAAATTGGCGTTTCTGCGATCACAGCTGCAGAGTTGACTCATGGAGCGCACAAAAGTAAGGATGTTGAAAAAAACCTGTCTGCATTGGAGCAATTTTTACTCCCCGTTGAAGTTGCGGATTTTGACCAGCGCGCCTCTGGAGCGTATGGTCTTGTGCGCGCATTTTTGGAACGGAAAGGCAAAGCCATCGGCTCCATGGATATGCTGATCGGCGCGCATGCCTTGAGCCTCGATGTAATTCTGGTTACCAATAATACCAGCGAGTTCAAACGTATCCCCAACTTGAATATTGAAGATTGGATGGCATGAATTGAAAGCAGTCAAGGCATTTGCAAATCATCTTCACTCGCTTGACAAACATTGGCAGGGAGAGATTTTCGGCTGGCAAGCCGAATATACTCCTGAAAGCGGCCAAAAGCCCATAGACTCAAACATGACCTTCACTCCCGCTGATTTTTGGATTGGCGAAAGCGGCATCTGGTTTTTCTCGTTGATGTGGGAGCATGGCAAGGGGAAAGAGCCTGTTGAGTTTTTGGATGACCGCGGCGTGGTGAAATAACCTGCGCGCCATTCCCCTCTCCCCGCGGGAGAGGGTTAGGGTGAGGACGCAGGCAGGCTTGGTATCAGCGGTTTGGGATGTGTAACAAGGAGTAGTAAATGTGAAAAACAAAACCTTTAGCTTCTTTGCTATCCTAATCATACTTGTCCTGTTATTAGCTTCATGTTCAACTGCGCCTGTAGCAAACACCCCCGCACCTACATCAACAATTACGCCTTGGCCTACTTCAACGAGTACGCCAACAATTACGCCAACTCCGACTGAAACACCTGATCCAAATAAACCAGCAGACGCAACAGGATTTGATTCAGTAAGTGGGTATTATACAAAGACAGAAAATGGTGTGACTTATTATTTATAGTGGATAACGATTTTTAGATTAGAAAACAGGCTACTTTAAGGTGTGATG
>JAJYOO010000193.1 GCA_021796155.1 Chloroflexota bacterium | reverse complement strand
CGCCAGCCATCCCAATTCGAGTACCTGGACTTTGGGAAAGTCCAGCGTCATCGGATTCGACCATTCCAACGGGATGCCCATCGCCGGGATCACGATCAAAGCATCTTGTTGTATTTTACCCTGAGCTTGCAATGAATTTAGATTCGATAGGATTTCCTGATAGTCATTTTGTTTCTCAATGTTCGTTGCGGAAACAACGACAGCTCGCAGGGTCACCAAAACCAATGCCGCAAGCATCAAAGCGGATACGAGGAATGTACCTATCAGCTTCAAAATTCCCGGCCCACGGATTTGGGATTCTGTTGCGTTTGCTTTTGACCACGCAACGATAAAAAATCCGAAGACGGCTGCGGTCGCGAGGAAAGAATACCAGACACGCGCCGGGACCTTCTGCGTCCATGCCAGGTAGACAAACAAAACGGCAACGCTGAGAAGAAGCACCAACAACGGCAAAGCTGCCTGTCGCAAAGATGAATACAAAGTTGCAGACAGAAACGCCGCGATGATGATCAGGATATAAGGATATGAAACCAAAGCCAGCTCAACCGGGTCTGTACGCGGATAAAAATAGGATACGGCCGCACTAAGCGGATTCTTCTCCTTCCCTGGCAGATGGTCTGCCAGATATTGAAGATTATCCAATGAAAAGATTTTCTCATCGGCAATAAACCAGCTTGCAAACATTCGGGCATCCACCGGATACCAGCCAATTTGCCCCGCGATATTCCTGAACTTTTCTGGATCACGGATGCGCGGAGTATCCTGGATCAGAGATCGTACATCGTTATAGGTATAAAAAGCCTGCCACTCCGCATGAGCCTGGACATAAAACTTATTGAACAAAAAGCTCCCCACCACGATCAATCCAATCCCAGCGAAAGCAATTGTCAAACTCTTCAGATCGAATAAGCGATTCATCAAAACGATGGATAAGCCGGTCGAGAGCAAAACAAGGAGGACGGACTCGATCCGAATCAAACCACTGACGAAGAGCAGAATTCCGCTAAAGAAATAGAATCGCCGCCCGATACGAAAATCCCGATGAGCCGCGGCAAGCATCGAACAGAAGCCTGCAATGGCAACAAATGCTGCGATTGTTGTGAATGTGATGCTGAGGAGGAAATAACTGTCAGCCAGAAGAACAGCCAAAATCCCAATGATTTTCTCGACTGCCTTTAGCGGGAAGCACAAAATGAGATAAATCAAACACCAAACTGAGAAGAAATTGAGAGCAACAAAAAGCAGGATTTCCCAATTCAAATTGGTCGGCAACCGGTAAAGAAGATTGAGCAAGAAACCAAGAATGACGTTGCTAAAAATCAAAAATGGGACTGGCTTGCCTCCAAGATAACCGGAAGCAAGCGAAATCATCGTAATATCGTCATCCACTTGATAGCCGGGGCGGAACACGAGAAGATGCAGTGCGAGAAACACCGCAGCGATCAGCAGACTTACAATCCATGGGCGAAGTGACGTCTCCGCGCGCATACTTTCTGGAGTCGCTGTCTTTTCAGCAATGTTTCCGGGGAGGAGAGATTTCAATTTGTTGGATTTCCGCGAAGTTTGAACGGAACGATTTAAGATATTGACTGCAAATGCAAACGTCAGCGTTAATCATAACCCCTTTTGCAGACGCCATCTAAAGTCCAGGTGCGTTTCGATGCGGCCGCGAGGAAGTCGCAACTACAAACGTTTATTGGCTTCGTTCAAGGAACTGAGCAATTCGTCTTTCATTTGCGCGGCCAAACCGGGTAAGTCGTCCCGCAGATTCTTAAGCTCGTCCGGGTCTTCCTGCAAATTATATAATTCGATTTGATCGGGGTAACTTGCATAGCCGAGATAATAAATCAACTTCATGTTGCCCTTGGTCAAAGAAATTGTGGCTTGCTGGAAAGGCGTGAAAGCAGAATTGTATTTTGCGTCCATGCTGAATACGCTTCTGCTCATATCTTCCTGTCCGCCAAACCCCGGCAGCAATTTGCCTTCCGAGCCAACAGGGATTTGACCACCAGCGAGATTCGCGAACGTCGGCAAAATATCCGTCGCACTGGTCGGGGCATAAACATCGCGGCGCGTTTGGATGCCGGGTGCAGAGATCAGCAAGGGAACATGGATGACTGAATCAAAAAGCAGCGCGGTAGTGTGCCCGGAATCGCCGCGCTCGAACAATTGTCCATGGTCCGACGTTATGACGAGATAATTGTTATCCAGCACACCTGCGTTTGTAAGCTGGTCAAGCAATTTTCCAAAGCCATCATCTACGTCCGCAATGTATTCGTCGTACGACTTCACGGTCGGAGCATAGTCGGCGGGAGAAAGCTGGTTGCTGGCCAAAGGATGATGAGGCTTGTCTGGAATCGGAATGTCTGGAAATTTGTTTACAAACTCCGCACGCGGGCGGAACGGTTCATGTGGCGACCAAAAATGGAAATAGCCAAAGAGCGGAGGAAATTTTCCTGCCAACTGTTGGATACGATCCGCGACTTCCGAGAACGCCTGAGGAATTTGAAAATAATAAAAGCTGTTGTACGGAACGCCATAAGGATACGCTGCAGATGGCATCTCCAAATCTCGTTTATCGAAAACATGGATGTAATCGAGAAATCCAAACGAGGGTGAGCCAGCCAGCCGCGTCGGGTCCTGGCCATCGCCGGTTAGCAGGAACTGGTTGAACGTGTAATAGATCATGTCGGAGTCTGGCAAGTTGGCAAGACCCAAAAATGGATTTATGGTTTTATTCAGATATGCAAATTCAGTGGGCGAGATATGATCTTCGAGCGCCGATTGGAATTGCCGCAGGAATAAATCAGCCCACAAGTTTTCCGAAAAAGCGGCGCGGTAATATTGATTGCCCACCATCGAAAAGATATTTTGATCCGCCAGCGAACGCTTGATCAAACCGCCGTGATTGATTGCGCGATGTGTCCACGGATACATTCCCATCAAGTTCGTGGAAGTTCCCGGCGTTGTAAAACTTCCACCAGCATAATGCGAATGATAGACTGTTGCGCGCCGGGCAAAACGTTCGAGATTGGGCGTCGTTTCCTTGGTATATCCGTATAACGACAAATGCCGCGCTGACATTGCATCGAACAACAGGACGATGACGCCGGGGCGTCCGCTGCCAGCGTTGGAAAGGATTTTATAGGCCGGCCCGCTTCGGGTCAGACCGAGACCGGCGGCGGCTGCCGTTGTCAGTTTTAGAAAATCTCGTCGGCTAATCCCGGTCATCGAATCATCCTTATGCAATATTCCGAACAAGCACAACGAAAAAAGACAGCGCGGTCACGGGGATGAAAATATACAGGAAAATGATCATGCTGTCAGAAAGCCATTTCATTGCCTTTCCGACAAAACCAAGCTTGGCCGCAAAAAAGGAAATCAAGGCAGACGCCAATATTGTCGCCGCAGTCCAGGGCCATGCCATATTTCCATACGCGTCCAAGTCCGGAAAATTATTCAAGAACACCAAGATGGACCCGAGCACACAAATCGTGAGCAGCGCGCCGCGAACAATGAACATGTCCTTCAAAAACCTGGCCGGCAAGAGCCAGCATAGTACCAACAAGACAAGCAAAATGATCAGGCTCTCCGCCAAATCTGCAAGCATGGAATAACAAAATATGGCAAGGATTTCTCCAATGTTCAAAAATTGGAGCCAATACTGCAAATATCGCAAATAAGTAACCAATGTCCAGCCATACACCATGAATGCGATGATGGCATAGACCGGCAAAATGTCATGGAATTTTGGCAAACGTTTGGAAAGTATTTGGATCATCATGCTGGAGGCCGCGAAGGGTGAAATTCTAGAAGTTCAATATGAAACAAAGATGAAAATCAAGTAATATACTGGTATAGAAATTATACAGAAAACCGTGCACGGGTAAGGGGCAAACCTTCCCTTGCCCAATTATTCTGTTCCACTTAGAATATCGAATCATGCCAGAAGACGTTACGCCTGTCCGCCAGCAATATCTGGAAATCAAGCGGGACTATCCTAACACGATCCTTTTCTTTCGGCTTGGGGATTTCTACGAGACCTTCGACGAAGACGCGGAAACCACGGCTCGCGAACTCGACATCGTTCTGACCTCCCGCCCCATTGGCAAAGGAATGCGTGCGCCGCTGGCAGGGATTCCCTATCACGCAGTTGAAAATTATCTCGCGCGGCTGATCGAAAAAGGTTACCATGTCGCAATCTGCGAACAGGTTGGTGACCAACCCATCAAGGGAATCTTTCCGCGGAAAGTTGTACGAGTTGTCACGCCGGGGACAATTATCGAGCCGGGATTATTGCCCGGTGATTCGAATAATTATCTCGCTTCGGTCATTCTCGATGATAGCCGGGCCGCCGTTGCTTATGCCGACATCACCACTGGAGAATTCGCTGCGACCGAACTTCCCATCGAGTCGCTGCGCGCGGAAATTGTCCGCCTGCATCCGGCAGAAATCATCCATCCTGATAACCAAACTTTGAATGATGGTATTAACGGTCACCTCACACCGTGGACTGCCTGGCGCTTTGAGCCCGGTAAATGCGAAGAAACTTTACTAGCTCACTTCAAGGCGTCAACGCTGGAAGGCTTTGGCATCAAAGGACAAAGCCTTGTTATTCGCGCGGCGGGTGCAATTGTGCAATATCTCAAAGAAACTCAACCCGACTCGCTGAATCTTTTGACAAGTCTGCGTTCTTATAGTTTGAACGAGTTCATGACCCTTGACGCATCCACGCGCCGCAATCTCGAATTGGATGAAACTCTGCGCGGCGAACGAAAAGGTTCGCTACTTGGTGTGCTCGATCAAACCGTCACACCAATGGGCAAGCGGCTTATCCATCAGTGGGTCAGCCAGCCATTGCTCAGCGTGGACAAAATCAAAACGCGGCAAGCAGGCGTTGGATTCTTCTTTGAGCGCGGCATGGAACGCGCCGAACTGTGCGCCGCGCTCAAGCCACTAGCTGATGTTGAGCGTTTGACAAATCGAATCATCGCGGGTCACGCTCAACCGCGCGATTTGGTTGCTTTGCGAGATAGTTTGCAAAGAATTCCTGATATTTTGAAAGTACTTGAAAATGAAAGAGGAAAGCTTGCCCTGAGCGAAGTCGAAGGGAAGAAAGAAATTCCTCTGCCGAAAATTCAATTATCGAATAACGAATTATCACTACTTCAATCCGCCATTGCAGATGAACCGCCGGCGACGCTACAAAACACTGGCATCATTCGTCCTGGCTATTCACAAGAATTGGATTCTGTGATCGAGGCATCGCAACACGCGCGCGATTGGATCGCAAACTTAGAATCCGTTGAACGCGAACGGACCGGCATCAAGACTCTCAAGGTTGGCTACAACAAGGTCTTCGGTTATTACATCGAAATCTCGCGCGGCGCGGCAGATAAAGCACCTGACAATTACATCCGCAAGCAAACGTTGGTCAATGGTGAGCGCTTCATCACGCCGGAGATGAAAGAGTACGAGACTCTCGTTCTCAATGCTGAAGAAAGAATCCGCGAAATTGAAATTCGTCTGTTCCGCGAAGTCTGCGCGACACTGGCCAAATCCGCGCATCAACTTCTCGAAACCGCGAGAGTTTTAGCTGAATTGGAT
>JAJYOO010000192.1 GCA_021796155.1 Chloroflexota bacterium | reverse complement strand
CAATCCACGTGATAGGAAGACACACAACTAATTTTTGTTGATACGCCCGGCATTCATAATCCAAAGCATAAACTAGGTGAATTTCTAAATCAAGAAGCAGAAGAGTCTCTTGATGGTGTAGATGCGATTCTCTTCCTCGTGGACGCGTCCGCCGAACCGACAGAAGATGACATCCGAATTGCATCACTGCTAAAAAAAGTTTCGCGTCGGACTCCGCTCGTGCCGGCCGCGAACAAAATTGATCTGGTCCAGGCTGAGGCTTTGACTCTGCGTCTTGAAGCGTATCAGGCTTTGGTCCAGGGCGAGGCGAAAGTTATTTCCATTTCAGCCGCGCGCGGCGATGGTCTCGATGAACTGGTCAATCTGTTAATTCAACATTGTCCCGTTCGCCCGCCGGAATATGACGAAGAACAAATCACAGATTTATATGAACGTGAGATTGCTGCCGATCTGATTCGCGAAGCAGCATTGTTAAAATTGCGAGATGAAGTTCCGCATGGCATCGCTATCCGCATTGATGAATTCAAGGAACGCGACAGCGGCATGATTTACATCGCCGCGACAATTTTTGTCGAACGCGAATCGCAAAAAGGAATCGTCATCGGCGAGGGCGGAAAAATGTTGAAGCAAATCGGGACCGCCGCGAGAAAACAAATCGAAGAAATGGGCGGACATAAAGTTTTTCTGGAATTGCGCGTGAAGGTGGAAAAAGACTGGCGCAATAATGAAAATGTTTTGAAGCGATTAGGGTACAAATTAAAAAAATAGGTCACGCTTTCCTCCGCGAGGATTTCGCAAGCGTGACCTACGTGTTTTAAAGAAAGATTCATTCTTGAATTAATTTCAGAAAAGCGCTGACGATGGCCGGATCGAAATGTTTTCCGGATTCGTTGATGATATATTCGATGGCTCTTTCCCTTGACCACGCTTTTCGATAAGCACGGTCGGTGGTCAACGCGTCGTAAACGTCCACAACGGCGAACAAGCGCGCGGCTAATGGAATCGTCTCGCCTCGTAGCCCGCGCGGATAGCCGGAGCCGTCCCATTTTTCGTGATGACAATAAGGAATATCCAGCGCACTTCGGAGATAGGCAATTGGAGCCAGCATGTCGTAGGCGTATTGCGGATGCTTACGCATGATTATCCACTCATCATTGGTCAATGGCCCTGGCTTATGGAGAATGGAATCGGGAATGCCCATCTTGCCGATGTCGTGCAAAAGCACGCCGCGGCGGATGTCATGCAAATCTTTGTCGGAGAGTCCCATGGCCGCGCCAAGTCGAAGGGTCGCTTCCATCACGCGGGCGGAATGTCCTTGCGTTTCCTGGTCGCGCAGTTCGAGCGCCTGTGACCAGCCTTCGATGGTGGCATCGTAAGCCATCGTCAGTTCGATGTTGGCCCTCTCCAAATTCTCGAATAAGAGCGCATTATCAACTGCCAGCGCGGCCTGGCTCGCCAGCATGTCCAGAAATGAAGCGCGCTCCTCATCCAGATCGAGCCGGGCGCGGTCGAACAATTCCATTACGCCTTTGACTTCGCCTTTGGCGACCAGCGGCACAGCGCAATACCCGATGAACTTTTCGGCCGCCGCCAGCTTATGATAAACAGACTCCGCGCCTTCCGCTGATAAATCTGGAACGGTTATTGTCTGTCGTTCAAGCGCGGCCCTGCCCGCGTTGCCTTTTCCCAACGCCAGCGATGTGCCGGTCACTTCCAATGTAAAGAAGCCAACGCCCGCTGCATACTGCAAAACGAGCGTGGACGGATTCAACAGGAGGATACAGGCAGCATCCACTTTCAATTGTCGCGTGACGTTCTCAAGCACCGCCTGCAAGCTGAGCCGCAAGTCGGTGGTTGAGTTGATGGCGGTATCAATCATGTGCAGGGCGGAGAGCTGGTCCACGCGATGTTTGAGCTGGCCGAACAGGCGGCTGTTCTGAATGGCAACCGCGGCTGTATTGGCGACCAGACTCAGCAGCTTCGCGTCCGAGGGCATATAACGATTCTTCGAATAGCTTTGTGCCTGCAAGATGCCGATTACTTTTCCTTCGGCAATCATCGGGACGTAGAGCGCCGATTCTGTCTGCCTCTCAGACTTCCCAATCAAAACGGGTTTGATCTGCAGGGCAGCAAAGAATTCGTTCAAGTTATTGACGATCATCGGCTCGCCGCTATGGACAACTTGACCCAGCGCTCCATGCTCATTCTCCAGCAATGGGATTTCAACAAGCTGTGAAACGTTCAACGCCTCACCATCCTGAATCGCGTGAACGGCGCGGATGGTGCGCTTGTCTTCGTCAAGTTCGGTAATATAAATGATTGCCGTATCCGGTAGGAGTTCGATGGCAAATTGAGCCAGGCGCTGGTAAATCACCGGAAGGTCGAGTGTCTCGGCCAATGTGCGACCCAGGCGGTTCACAACGATCAACTGCTCATTGTAAGTCGTAGTCTCTTCATGCAGCTTGGCGCGCTGGATGGCGTTCGCTGCCATATCCGCGATTGCGATTAGCAAATTGTTTTCATTATCAGCAAATGGCTCCGGCTGTATTCCGTTTTTCTCATCGCGCGTGACCCACAATGCTCCCAATGAGGTTTCCTGCGAAACAAGTGGAGCAATGACCGCGCTGCGGACAAATGGCATTCTTTCCTTTGCGAACACGCGCGGATCATCCTGCAAATTGGCAGTGCTATAAACCTGGCGGGATTGGATCACCTGCGCGGTGATTCCCTGTCTTGCCGGGACGACTAGGCCGGTAAGGAATTCGAGGCTGCCTTCGGCTAGTTCGTCCACAAGTTCATCGGTGTTCGGATTGACGGTGATAAAGATAGCACCGTCGGCGTGCAGGATTTCCCGCAATTGGGTAAGGATAATGGGAGTCATTTCTGCGCGCGTCGAAGCGATACGCAAAGCGGAGGATACGCGGGTTAACGCGTCGAGTTCGTTCAACCGGCGGCGGGTCTGCTCGAATAAGCGCGAGTTCTCGATGACCTGTGCTGCCGAAGACGCAAAGATTGTCAATAAGTTAAGGTCTTGTTCCGTGAACGCGTTTTTTCGGGACGCGTTGTCAAGGGCAATGACACCGATGGCCTCATTCCGCACAACAAGAGGCGCGACGATCGCGCTTTGGACCGCATTGACTTCCTGAAGCTGCTGGTCATATGGAAGTTCGTATTCGGCGACGGAATCCCGGATTAATAGCGGACGATTCTCGTGATAAGCCTGCCCCGAATAACCTTTTGTATCATCGAACGGCAATTCGGTCAGACGGGAATCCTCATAGCCGATTTGTGCGCGCACATGCAAATGATCTTGTCCGATTTCCCGCAATAGGATCGTCCCTTTTTCAGCACCGGGAATTGCCTGGGACGCAGCGTGCAGGATATTTTCCAAAAGCGGACGCAGTTCCAGAGTCCCGGTTAGAACCTGGCCGGCGTGGTTGAGGGATTCGAGTTGTCTTATGCGCTGGTCAACCTGATTATAGAGTCGTGCATTCTCGATTGCGATTGCTGCTTGCGATGCCAGCATTTCCAGCAAGAGACGATCTTCATCGTTGTAAATGTTCGGTTCATAACTCTGCGCCGAGATGGCACCGATGACTTTCCCTCCGACGCGCATTGGCACGGCCAGGATTGAACGCGCTGCTTCTTTAGAACCGAAATGGACAGCATCAATATCTATTTCAAAATCATCGTTGACCAGAACCGTTTGACCACTGTCAATCACCCGGCTGGAAAGGCCCATGCCGTACGGAATTTGAATCGAAGGACTGCGTCCCATGCGGTCGAATAGATAGACACCTTCTATTTCGCCGCGTTCCTCATCCAGCAATGCGATGGTGAATGCTTCCGCAGGCATCAAGCGGGAGGCAGAGCGATGGATCGAGACATAGACCTGCTCGATGTCCTGGCCGAGGCGTGACAGTTCCTGGCTGACTTCATACAGAATCGAACGACGTTCTGCCGCGAGCAATGCATCGCTATACAAACGTGAATTTTCTATCGCTGCTGCGGCCTGGCTGGCAACTGCCGTTGCCATTTCGCTGTCGGCTTCTGTGTATGCGTTCGGAACAAAACTGTCGAAAGTGATATATCCAATGACTTCGCCGCGCACGGTCAGCGGCACGCCCATCCAGCCGCGGATTGGAGCGTCGGTTCCCCAGTTTAAAAAACGAGGGTCGGCATGAGCGTCAGATAGCACAATGGGACGACCCGTTTTAAAAATCTCTTCAGATAATTCATTCATGGCAGGGAATATCTGACCGATCACTTTTGAAGGCGAGACCAATCCCTTCCCGGCCATCGCTTTCAGGCTTCCATCAGCCTCCCTGATAAAAATTGTGGCACTGTTATACAAAATCACTTTCGCCAGTGCATCCAGCACTCCATCAAGAATCTTATCGAGATCAAGGCTGGACGACACGGTTGCCGCGGCTTGCATCAAGGTTTCCGCATCAAGGCGGCGGCGTTGTTCGGCATTGAACAGGCGCGCATTATCAAGCGCTGCGGCGGCATGGCTGGCGAATGCGGATAACATTTCCGCGTGCGACTCGTTGAAGACTCCGGGCTGATCGCTTCCCATGGCAAGGTAGCCGATAATTTCATCATGTGCGATCAAAGGCACGCCCAGCCAGCCGCGGATGATCGGTGACTCTTTCCATTGTTGGAAACGAGGGTCCGTTTGAGCGTCTGCCAAAATCACCGGCCCACGCTTCTCGCGCACATATTTCTGCATTGAACTCTCAAGCGGGAACGAGTGTCCCACCAACTTCCCGGATGCGAGGACGCCGCCTTCGGCAATCTCAGTGATGCGATCGCCTTCTTCAATAAAGACTGTAGCCGTGTTGAATGGAATAATTTGGGACAGCCCATTCAGGAGGGAGTCAAGGATTTGTTCCCGGTTCAAACTGGATGTTAGAACGGATGCCGCTTTTCGAAGCATTTCTGCATCGAGACGGCGCTGCCTCTCAGATTCAAACAAGCGCGCGTTTTCCAAAGCCGATGCCGCTTGTGAAGCCAGTGTGGTCAGGAAGCGTTCATCTTCCTGCTGAAAGCCTTCCCGCTGGCTGCTTTCGACGCTGATACATCCAAGCACGCGTCCGCTCGCCCAAATGGGTACGTATAACCCCGAGCGCATTCCCACAAAAGTTGGATGATAGCGCGGATCCTTTTCCAAATCCGCGCTGTTGACGATGCGGCCGTTCTTGATCACCCAGCCCGAGATACCTTCATTCACATTGGAGACCGCGTGGTCGGCAATCGCATAATCGCTTTCCGTTTTTTCATGCTCATGATCGTTCTGGCTGAATGCCAGCAGTTCCACCTCATCGCTGCTCCCGCGCCGAATGCGGACGGCCGCGTGGTGCCAGTTGAGCCGGTCCGATAATATTTGAATGATCTTTTCGCCGATTTTCTTTGGGTCAAGGAGCTGGCTGAGCGCCAGGCCGCTTTCGTACAAGGCTTCCAGCTCATCGAGGCGGCGCCGCATCTGTTGTTCGGATTCCTTTTGCGGCGTGATATCGCGGGCCACCCACACAACTGCATCTTCCGTAAGCGGGGCAGTTGCGCCGGAGAACCAAACGATCCGGTCATGGACCAGCATTGCATATTCGAACCGCACCGGCTTGTG
>JAJYOO010000191.1 GCA_021796155.1 Chloroflexota bacterium | reverse complement strand
GATGCAGCAGTTTGTCTATTTCTACATGGACGCAAAGGCCGCTGTTGACTATGGCTTGGTAGACCAGGTTCTGGAAGTACCTGAGAAACAAAAATCAAAGTAAACTGTTTCTGTTGAAATGCTCTGGGGCGGGTCAATGACCCGCCCTTAGCGCGCTATAATCCAATCAATGATTAACGTATCCACATTTTCCATTGTGGCCTGCGATCTAAAATCGCAGGCGTGGGGCATCGCAGTCGCGTCCAAGTTTCCGGCGGTCGGCGCAGTCGTGCCGTGGGCACGCGCTAAAGCTGGAGCCGTTGCAACACAAGCAAACGCAAATACAACCTATGGCCCACGTGGACTCGAGATGATGTCCAGCGGGCTTTCAGCAGAAGAAACACTCGCAAAGCTTCTATCGCACGATCGCGAACGCGAACATCGGCAAGTAGGCCTTGTTGACGCAAAAGGAGGATCAGCCTCGTTCACCGGCAAATCATGTCATGAATGGGCTGGTAGTCTGAATGGTCCTGGCTACGCTATTCAGGGAAATATTTTAGCGGGCGCAGAAGTCGTTCGAAAAATGGAACATGCTTTCCTTGAGTCGCGAGGCGAATTGCCGGATCGCTTATTCGCCGCCTTGGATGCAGGCAGCCGCGCGGGCGGTGATCGCCGCGGACGTCAATCTGCCGCGATTCTGATCGTCAAGCCAAAAGCTGGTTATGGTGGACACAATGATCGCTGGATGGATTATCGCGTGGACGATCATCTGAACCCAATTGCACGGCTTGAAGAGTTGATCGAACTGCATCGTTTGTATTTCGGGAAAAGTCCAAAGTCAGAGCGTGTAATGCTTGAGGGGAAAGTTGTCAAAGATATTCAAAATATCATGAAGGGGCTCGGTTATTACACGCCGACCAATGGCGAATATGATGATGCAACGCGGGAAGCGTTCAGCGCGTTCATTGGCAACGAAAATTTCGAAGAGCGCGCCGACCCCGATAAAGGCTGGATTGATGGTCCGGTGTTGGAATACTTGATGAAGAAATTGAAATAGACAAACTGCTGCATCTCCCTGAGCAAAGCACAGCGACATCGTACTCGAAGAGTAAGTCGAAGGGCAAGCTACCGTAAATTTCGCTTCGACTTCAGCTAAAGCCTCCGCTCAGCGGGATAACAAACTTATCCAGAAATATATTCTTCTCACATGCTTGATAAACTTTCTCATCCCATTCGCGGACTCATTCTCGACATGGACGGCGTCATCTGGAAATCTGATTCTCCGATTGGCGACCTGCCAGCCATCTTTGCACGGATACGAGAACGAGGCATCAAATTTGTTTTTGCAACGAATAATGGCACGCGCACACCCGAAGAATATGTAGCAGCACTTACCCGCGTCGGCGTGAAAATTGATGCTTCGCAAGTCGTCACGTCGTCACTGGGCGTCGCGCACATGCTCAAGCAGAGATTTCCCAACGGTGGGTTTATCTTTGCAGTTGGCGAATCGGGTGTCTTCGATGCACTGAAAGACAAAGGGTTTGATACTTTATCTGTTGATGATGCACAGCAAGCTCAAGCGGTTGTTGTTGGAATTGATCGTCAAATCAACTTCGACAAGATGCGCGAAGCGACCCTGTTGGTGCGGCATGGCATTCCATTCTACGCAACTAACCCGGACAAAACTTTCCCCACCCCACGCGGGGAAATCCCCGGAGCAGGTGCGTGGATATCCGTCATCACTACCGCGACAAATGTCGAACCGATTTATGCAGGCAAACCGCTTCCATATTTGATGGAATTATCTCTTGAACGATTGGGAACAAAGAAAGAAGAAACGTTGGTTGTGGGCGACAGGCTCGAGACTGACATCGCCGCGGGACAGGCGATTGGATGTCCATGTGTGCTGGTGCTATCGGGCGTCAGCACGCGCGAGCAGGCAGAAGCATGGAAGCCAAAACCGGATTTGATAGCAAAAGATTTGTCTGAATTGGTTGGTATCTGAAAGTGCTGATTTACGATCTTGACCTACCTAAACTGACTGATTTACTCCAGAGTTGGGGAGAACCCACCTACCGCGCAAAACAAATGTGGCAAGGTTTATATCAGCATTTCTATGATTCGCCATCGCAGTTCCCCAATATTCCAAAGACCTTGCGTGAGAAACTTGGAAACGAACTTGACTTCCTCGGTATCGAGCCAGTCCGCTATCTTGATTCGTCCGATAAGCAGACGCGCAAAACGTTGTTCAAATTGCATGACGGCCATCTCATCGAAGCGGTGTTGATGCGTTATGGCGATCCGCCCCCCTTGTCCATTCCCTTCGGTCAGGACACTCCCCCCAAATCCGACTGCGTCGGATTTGGGGGGAGACGGAGGGGGGCTCGCCGCACGCTCTGCATCTCGACACAGGCCGGCTGTGCGATGGGATGCGTCTTCTGTGCAACGGGACAGATGGGATTCAAGCGTCATCTTTCCAGCGGCGAGATTGTGGCGCAGGTGATGTACTACGCACGCATGTTGAGCAAAGAAGAAGTACTCGTTACGAACATCGTCGTGATGGGCATGGGGGAACCATTTCATAATTATGAAAACACAATGGCGGCAGTTGACAGACTCAATGACGCAGATGGATATAACTTCGGCGCGCGTCGAATCACGATCTCAACCGTTGGTTTAGTTCCGCAGATCAGGCGCTTCGCAGATGAAAAACGTCAGGTCAATCTTGCCATTTCGCTCCATGCCGCAGAAGATAACCTACGCTTGAGCATGATGCCGATCAATAAAAAATATTCAATTGATGAAGTGTTGGATGCTTGTCGTTATTACGTTGAGCAAACGGGACGGCGCGTTACGTTTGAATGGGCGCTAATAAATGGAGTCAACGACACGCCGGAGGAAGCTCGCAAACTTGCCGCGCGACTCAAAGGTTTGTTGTGTCACGTGAACGCAATTCCGCTCAACCCCACCAAAGGTTACGAGGGCCAGGCAACCACGCGCGAGCGTGCAACCAGATTCAAAGAATCGCTGGAGCAGGCTGGAATTCCATGCACGATCCGAATGCGCCGCGGGATTGATATCCAGGCCGGGTGCGGACAATTGGCCGGTTCTTCTATCTAAGGTTTTCTCTTTCCACTGGTTCTTCTGTTATACTGGCTACGCGCAGACTACAAAGAATACAAAATCAATTCGTATTCAATTAAGCGTACTCAAATGTATTGCTTGTCAGAACATGTGCTTTGAATTATAGTCAACCAATCTTATATCAAGAGTCAAACATGGAAGCAAACCAAGAAAATAAATCCTGGCTTGAACAGCCCATTCACCCAGCATTCCCCGCAATCACAAGAGAAGTTGCCATTTTTGCAGTCATCATTCTGGTGGCTTTCATCTCGCGTTTCTACAATCTCGGCGCGCGCGTAATGAGTCACGATGAAAGCCTGCACACCTATTTCTCATGGCTTCTTTATAAAGGCGATGGATATCAGCACAACCCAATGATGCACGGGCCGCTGCAATTCCATTTGATCGCCCTTTCCTATTTCCTGTTTAGCCCGAACGATTTTACAGCTCGCATCCCAGCTGCATTGTTCAGCATTGCGACCATTTCGATGGCATGGTATTGGCGGCGCTATCTCGGTAAGACCGGCGGGCTCATCGCTGGCGTCATGATGGTAATCTCACCCATCATGTTGTTCTATGGACGCTATGTTCGTGAAGACGCTTATGCAGTTTTCTCCGGCGTCCTGATGCTTTACATCGTGCTCCGGTATTTTGAAAGCGGTCAACGGAAATATCTTTACTGGCTGGCCATTGCGCTGGTCATCCATTTCACGGACAAAGAAACTTCGTTCATGTACACCGCCGAGCTTTTGATTTTCCTTGCGATTTATTTCATCGCACGTGTGACGCGCAAAACCTGGGATGATGTACTGGCCTACCGTGTTTTTATTATTGCGCTCGCAGTTGGGATTTTACTGCTCGGCATCGGCGCGGGATTTGGAATTGCCAGCGGCAAAGCAGGCGTGCTTGGTTCGACGGAAGTCGCCGCCCCGGCGAATCCTTCTGCGACGACTTCACCGCTTCAACCGACATCGGGAGCGGCCTCGCCCGCTGCCATCCTCCTCCTTGGCGGACTCGTAGCAATGGCCGCGGCTGGATATTTCCTCGTCCGGGGGTATACATGGGAACGAATCAAAACCGAACGTTCTTTTGACATGCTGATTTTGGCGGGCACATTTGTCCTGCCGATGCTCACGCCCTTCCCCATCAAGTTTCTGCAAAACTGGCTGCAAACTACAATCCCGACGACCGCGCCGGAAGTCCAGGCGCTGACGCCGCACTCCGTAATGGTTATTGGATTGTTTGTAGCGGCCTTCTTCGCAATCTCCATTGCCATCGGCCAAATCTGGAACAAAGATTGGTGGAAATACGCGCTTACGTTTTGGATTCCGTACACCGTTTTCTACACGACGGTCTTCACCAACACAGATGGTTTCTTCACAGGTGTAGTCGGTTCGCTTGGTTATTGGCTCGCACAACAAGCAGTCCAACGCGGCAGCCAGCCGTGGTATTACTATTTGTTGATTCAAATTCCGATTTATGAATTCCTTCCATTCCTCGGCTCGATCCTTGCGCTTATCCTAGCGTTGCGCCGCAAGCCCACGCGAAGAATCGAACAAGCTGACGATGTTGAACTCGCACCGAATGTGCAGCCCATCTCAACCGAGGAAGCCAATTTCCACAACACCTTCCCATTATTGATTTATTGGATCGTAGCCAGCATCACCGCGTTCAGTATCGCGGGCGAAAAGATGCCCTGGCTTACCTATCACCTGACCTGGCCAATGATTTTGTTCGCGGGCTGGGGACTCGGCTACATCATTGATACAACGGATTGGCAAAAACTTCTCCAGCAGAAAGCATTGCTCGCACTTGCCGCAGTCTTTATTTTCTTTACGAGTTTTGCCGCAGCCATGATCGCCTTGCTCAGTCCAACCCCTCCATTTCAAGGCGGCGACTTGCTGCAACTGGAAAATACGATGGCATTCCTGCTACCCGCCATCGTTGCGATAGCAAGCGCGCTTGGTTTGATCTATTTGCTGCGCGACTGGGCGGGCAGACAAATTGCCAACGCTTTTATCCTGGCATTCTTCACCATCATGGCAATATTGACAGTCCGCGCCGCGTTCAGGGCTTCTTACATTGATTACAACGACGCCACCGAATACCTTGTCTATGCTCACGCCGCTCAAGGCGTAAAGGATGTAATCAGCCAGGCAACTGAAATTTCCGAACGCACAACCGGCGGCATGGGAATCAATATTGCTTATGATGCCAGTGCGCCGGATACGGGCGTATCGTGGCCGTTCGTCTGGTATCTGCGCGATTTCACGAACCAGCATTCGTTCGACCAACCCACGCGCGCCCTGCGCGACTCAACCATCGTGATCGTCGACTCGAAGAACTTCGATAAGATTGATGCGGCTCTCGGTTCGGATTACTATCGCATTGATTACATTCGCATGTGGTGGCCGAACCAGGATTACTTCAATCTCGTCAGCGACCGGCAGCCATCCATTCCGTTTGATCAAAGTTATTCTTGCAACGGCATCCTCAGCTTCCTGAGACTCTTCAAAACCAAAGATTTCTCGCGCATTTGC
>JAJYOO010000190.1 GCA_021796155.1 Chloroflexota bacterium | reverse complement strand
TGGTAGTCCATCGAACTTAAACAGCCAACTCCGCCGCTTGATGTTTTCATTGTTATTTGGCAGTCTTGGAATGTTGGTAATCGCGTTCCTCGGCGGCTTGTGGTTTGCGGACCGCGCGATGCGGCCGGTCAAAGCGATCACACAGACGGCGCATACAATCAGCGAGAGTGATTTGAGTCGCCGCATCAACTTGCGCGGCCGCGATGAGCTTGCTCAATTGGCTGGAACATTCGACGACATGCTTGGACGTTTGCAATCCGCCTTTGACCGCCAGCGGCGATTCGTTGCCGATGCCAGTCACGAGCTCCGCACACCGCTAACGATCATTAATCTGGAAGTTGGCCGCGTGCTTTCGCATCAACATTCAGCCGGTGAATACAAAAAAGCTTTGCAGACTGTGGACGCTGAAGGTGAGCGTATGTCGCGCCTTGTCAATGATTTAATGACGCTTGCCCGCATGGACTCCGGTCAGGCCATTCCGCAAATGGAAGATGTTGATCTCAGCGATGCGGCAGTCGAGGCAGTTGAGCGGATGTCGCCGCTGGCAGATCATCAGAGTATAAAACTTGAAATCGGTGAGATGCCGGAACTTCCAGTGCGCGGTGATCGCCAGTATCTCATCCAAATGGTAAGCAACTTAATCGAGAACGGAATCAAATATAGCGGCGCAAATCAAACTGTTAAGATCGAGACAGATTCCCGCCGCAATGGAAAAGGCGATTTAGCTGTGCTGCGCGTTTCGGATACTGGCCCCGGGATTCCACCGGATCATTTGCCAAAACTTTTCGACCGCTTCTATCGCGTCGATCAGGCGCGGTCGCGCGATGTTGACGAAGACTCCAACTCCCCAACCGGCTCCGGCCTCGGCCTCTCGATTGTCGCATCCATCGTTCACATGCATGACGGCGAAATCCATGTGGACAGCAAGGTGAACGAAGGGACGACGTTCGAAGTGACTTTGCCGCTTCAATCAGGAAATTTGTAAGTAAGAATAGCCCATCTGATCCGTCATTAGAACACGATCGTGATACGATCCAAAACGATCAACCCTTTCATATAATAGAAGGGTTGATTTTTTGATGCCGATACTTGCTTTTCAACGTATATGAAAGAAATATCAGGCATATCTTCTCTGTTGAAATTTGTTTTCCAGCCAAGTTAGGCAAGGATGTTGAATGTCTATTTTAGAAATGCGAGATGAACTTACGAACTGGAGCAAGTCAAAACGTTCTGTCTGCCTCGTGTATAAAACTGGAAATATTGATGATATCGTGCTGGCGCTGGAGGATGCACGGGCGTATCACCTGTCCGTGATTCCGCATGGCGCAGGGCATAGCTACACAGACGCAGCGTTGAGCACCAACGGCATCGTGATTGATATGACGCCGATGCGCCACATTATCTCTTGGGATTCTGTTCAAGGAATTATGCGTGTGGAGCCGGGAGTCACTTTGCGCGAAATGATAAAGATAAGTTCAAAGGACGGCTGGTGGCCTTTTATTTCACCGTCCACCTCTGAAGTCACAATCGGCGGCTGTGTCGCCATGAATGTAAATGGTAGGAACTCTTGGAAATACGGTCCATTCGGCGCGCATATTATCTCGCTTGATGTGCTGTTCGCGACAGGAGAATCATGTACGCTTAGTCCGGAGCAAGCGCCATTACTTTTTCATGCCTTCATTGGCAGCATGGGCCTGCTTGGCATCATCACAGCGATCACACTTCAACTACAACGTGTGAATTCCAGATATGTTGGGGTAAGAAAGCATCCAGCCTCTTCGCTCTCAGAAATCTTCTCCATTTTTGCTGAAGAAGAACCAGACAGCGACTTCATGGAAGCCTGGCTTGATGGATTTGCTCGCGGATCGCAGCTTGGACGCGGCATCGTAACTACGGCGAAACTAAATCATCAAGGAATTGCAGAGCGCACTCTCAAGCTAAAAGATCCTTCGCCATCTGGATTTACGACGCAGCTCATAAGTTCGGCCGCCGGACTCGGTCGGCCATTGTTGATGCCCGGAACACAGATGATAAATCGCGCCCGTTACTGGCAAAGTCACCTAAACCGCGAACCGGCCGAGCATCAACGCGATTTGTTCTCATATCTCTATTGGCCACCAGAAGCTTTTGCCGGATATCGCGCAATGTTCCCAACTGGTGTTGAAACATTCCATGCATTCGTCCCCAGAGAAACTGCCGAGCATGTTTTTGAGGGCGTCCTACATTATTCGCAGGAACTGGGTTGCATGCCGCTTTGGTGTGTAATGAAAAAACACCGACGCGATCCCTTTTTGCTGAGTTATCAAGTTGATGGGTATTCGCTGGAATTAAACTACCAACGAACGCACCTGACTTCACAGAAGCTGAGACATGTCCTACAACACATGATTGCCACAGTTGTTGACGCAGGCGGAAGGTTTTATCTTGCAAAGGATCATTTTCTGACACATGCTCAATATCGGCAAAGCATGGGCGCAGACATTGTCAATCAGTTTCTCTGCATCAAAGAACAATATGACCCAGAGATGTTGTTACAATCCGATTTATTTCGCCGTGTATTTCAACCACCTTTGGAAGAAAAGCAGACGTAAAACATGTCCATATTGGAACTTGAGCTAAGACACGCCTCGCAACCTCTGACCGATGAATGGCAGCGTTTACCAATTAAACCGCGAGGTTCCACGCTCTTGGGAATCAGCTATCGCCCATTGCAAGCAGTAGCATTTGGTTTGGACGCTCATGCAACGCTGCGGGATTTACTTGCTTATCCGTTCCAGATGATCCGTCTGGGCGCATATTGGAATCGTATTGAACCAAGACCCGGCGCATTTTTAATTGATGAACTGGATTGGCAAATTGATGCTGCCGAAAGGGTCGGAAAGAAAATTATTTTGTGCGTTGGACCGTTGAAGACATTTGGCTATCCGGAATTCTTTGCGCCCGCACATGCACTAAAGCAACCTCTTGCAGAACATTCTCGCGTTAATCCCTCGGCGTATCCATCGCTCTTGAAGGCAGCAAGTGAATTTATCACTCACGTTGTCGAGCACTATAAGCATCATGAAAGTATTGTTGCGTGGCAGCTTGAACATGATGCTGTGGACCCGCTGGGCATGGAACATTCATGGCGACTGGGCGCGGAATTTGTTCGTAAAGAGATGGAAGCAGTAAGAATGGCGGATTCCAGTAGGCCTGTATTAATGAACGGTTTCCTTCCGACGTCTTCACTTGTTCGTTTCACTCAATGGTGGCGAACGCGGGATCAAGGCGATTCACTGACAGTTGCTCAACGTCTAGCCGATATGATCGGGGTGGATTATTATCCGCGCAATGCTCTTCTAAATATTGGTCGTCAAACGCTCTATTCGGATGGGAGTCAGAGTCGTTGGCTTCAGAAGAAACGACAACAATTGCTCAACTGGGCCGCGGTACACGGAAAGCAATTATTGATCACTGAAGGACAGGCGGAACCATGGGAGGCCGTGACAACGCCGCCCAATCCGACTGGTCAGGGAATGTTTAGCTGTTTGCCCGAACATATCATTATGAATTACAACGCCTGGATGAACACAACAGCCAGCAACGCGTTGTACGCTTATCTCTTTTGGGGCGCGGAATATTGGATACTACGAAAACAAAGCGGAGATTCAAGTTATCTACAAGCATTTGTGCGCGTGCTCGAACGCGCCTAGACACACCGGCTCCGGCCTCGGACTCTGGACGGTCACATCCATCCCGATGCTTCTTGAATTTATTGAGAATTCTCTACGTAACTGTGCAAGTTAATTTCCCATCAATACCTTTAGCACACCCGGCTGCGCCGCTTTTTCAAAAGCCCTGACCGCTTCGCTCAATTTAAATCTTTCCGCGATCAGCATGGTTGGATCCACTTCACGTTTTTCGAGCAGACGCAGCGCCGGTTCAAACGGCCCACAGCGCGAGCCAACGATAGTCAATTCATCCACGACGATGGACGAAAAATTGACATTCATTTCGCCTTTATACGTTGACTTCATTACCAGCGTTCCGCGCGGACGAATGGCTTTGCGTGCCAAATTGAATCCAGCAGACGAACCAGTAGCTTCTACAACGACGTCCCAGCGCAGCGGTTGGATTTCATCTTCAGCGATCAGCGGAATGTTTCGATCCGCCAGCAATTTTTGTTGGTTGGAATGACGGGCCAGCACGTGCAAGCCGCAGCCGGTCAACGATAACGTTTGGGCGATCAACTGGCCCAATCTTCCCGCACCAATCAACAAGACGCGGTCCGTCGGCCTGATTTGGACCTGCTGCTGTATCTCCAGTGCGGCGGCCAATGGTTCGGTAAAGACCGCTTGCTCATCCGGGACCAAAGCAGGGATGCGATGCAGATTTTCCATTGGCAATGTTGTGAATTCAGCAAAGACACCGTCTCGATTCGAAATGCCGAGTGTGGTGCGATGCTCGCAATGAGTTGGCCGCCCGTCACGGCACTGCTCGCATTTTCCACAGGCGGCATTTATTTCCCCAACCACGCGTTGACCGATCCATTCTTTGTCAGGCGCATCTATCACATCGCCAACGAATTCATGTCCAGGAATGCCGGTAAAGGGATAATAGCCTTTGACTAATTCAAGGTCGGTGCTACAGATGCCTGCCAGTCGGATTCGGATGAACGCCTCATCCGGCTTCTTCGATTGAGAAATATCCCGCATCGCAAGCTTTTGATTTTCAAGCCACAACGCCTGCATAACTTTGCCATCCTTCATCGAGTTTAACTTTTAGACTTCGTCCAGTTTTGTCCACGTACGAACGCAGTTTCTCCCATCATTCTTTGCCAGATACATGGCGCGGTCCGCATGGTCAATCAATATATCCAGATTATCGCAGCTCGCGTCGAATTCTGCTACTCCAATGCTCACAGTCGTCCGAAGGAATTTTGGTGTTGTTTTTTCCCGGGTGACCAATTCATAGAAAGCCTGTATCGGTTTGAGATTCGCCTGCGCGATCAAAAGGCGCAAGCGTTCTGCGACTTGTGCTGCGCGCTTCAGATCGGTGGCCGGCAGCAGAATCACAAATTCTTCGCCGCCATGCCGCCCTATAATGTCCACATCGCGGACACATTGCCTGCATCGTTCGGCAATCGTCCTCAGCACCATATCTCCCACCTTGTGGCCGAAGCGATCATTGAAATTCTTGAAACGATCCACGTCCATCATGATGACTGAGAGCGGTTCGGGGTATCGCTGTGCGCGTGTGAATTCCCGTTCGGCAAGTTCGTAGAATTTTCGGCGGTTATACAGCAAGTCGGTCAGTGGATCATAATCCGCCATCTTTTGCGTTTCCGCAAACAAGCGCGCGTTCTCGATGGCAATGGCGGCATGAGCAGCGAGCATCTCAAGCAATTCAATGTCATCGCTTGAGTATGCATTTTCCCTGTAAGATTGGGCAGAGACCATCCCTTTAACTTTGCTGTGCAAAAGCAGAGGCACGGCCAGGACGGATTGTGTATGGTCTTCAATTCCCGGAAACTCGAATTGGATGCCGCTCGCATCCATTTCTGACTGGCTATTAAAGATTTGCGTCCGACCCGTTTGAATGACTGTGCCTGAAAGTCCATGGTCGGCGTAGTAACGAGGCGGATACACGCGTTTTTCGCGCCGTT
>JAJYOO010000007.1 GCA_021796155.1 Chloroflexota bacterium | reverse complement strand
CTTCTTCGTGCGCGTTACTTCCGGGTCATCGGACTTGCGTCCCATAAAACGCTTGATCGAAAAAATAGTGTTCTGTGCGTTGATGATGGCCTGGTTGCGTGCCACGCGTCCAACGAGGCGCTCGTGATTTTTATTCACCGCGACAACCGATGGCACGAGGCGTTCGCCCTCGGACGATGGAATCACAATCGGTTCACCTCCCTGCATCACCGCCGCAACGGAATTTGTCGTACCAAGATCAATACCAATGATTTTTCCCATGAAATAAATTTCTCCTTTATTTTGTTGGGGCACGCTATATCGTGCCCCAACAAATAATTTATTGTGCTACCCTCACCATCGCGGGCCGAATAACGCGGTCGCCCAATATATAACCGTTCTGCACAACCGCGATTACATGTCCGCTTTCGACGTCTTCGGCGGGTTCGTTCGAAATCGCCTCGTGGAAGTTCGGATCAAAAGGTTGCCCCTCAGCCTCGATGCGCTTCACGCCTTCAGACTCGAGAATAGTCTGCAATTTTTTCTGGATCAACTCGATGCCGCTGCCCCACGCTCCTGAATCTGCTGGGCGATTTTGCAGAGCACGATCCAAATCGTCCAACACAGGCAAGAACTTTTTGATGATGTCACCTTTCATCAAAACTTTCATCGTCTCCTGGTCGCGCTGGACACGGTTCTTGTAATTGATGAACTCCGCCTGTGCGCGCTGCCAGCCTTCCCGGTGCTCGGCAACCTGAGCTTCGGCTTCTTCGAGACGTTTCATCAATTCTTCCATGTCAACTTTTGGCTGTTCGTTGTCTTTGTACTTTTCCTCCACTGCTTCGACTCCGGTTTCGTTGATTTCTTCTTCCTTTTTCTGATCCTTGCGTTGCTTTTTTTCAGACATACTTACACTCTCACAATCCGATATTTGATAATTCGATATTCGATTGCAAGCATCGAATTATCGAATAACGCTATTTATTCGCCGGCAATCTGGTCATTCACAAAATCGCTCAACAGCCCAGCTACGTAGCGGACTGTTGGAATGGCTTTTGTATATGGCATTCGCATCGGGCCAACAACACCAAGCGAACCGGTTGCAAGTCCCGGCACGCCATAACGCGCCAGCACCATCGAGCATTGGCGCAGTTCGTCCCGACCGCCCTCGCCGCCAATCAAAACTTGTAAGCCGCCGACGTGACTATCAATCAAACCGCGCTGGAGCATGTCTTGCAAAGCGGATGGCTCGACAAAAAACCGCAGCGTCCGCCGCGCTTCATCCGACTCGTTGAATTCCGGCTCCGATAAAACGTAAGTCAGGCCGTCTGTATAGATCTCGCCCGAAATTCCGGCGGAGGCGCGGCGCATTTCCGGCAGGATCAGGGTCAAGATATCCTGTTCGAGCGCGTCGGTTGGAGCTGTCAGCGCCGCGATATCGTCCACGATCAGACCCGCTAAAAGTCCGTTAAGACCCGCCGCGGCCTGGCTAAGTCGCTCTTGCGAAACGGTTTCAGTCAGAGTCAAAACCTGCTGCAATACTTCGCCGCCAACCAGGACAAGAACCATCAAAACCTGGCGTCCCTGTGTGGAAATCAATTCCACATGCTGGAAGCGCACGTTCTCCAACCTCGGCGCGGTGACCACGGACACGCCTTGTGATTGATCTGCAAGAACGGATGCTGCCAACTGCATCCATTGCTCGACGCCGGGACGCGCCTGAAGGAATTGATGCGAGATCGTATGGCGGACCGCCACAGGCAGTTCGGCCTGGTTCATCATTTGTGAGACGAAATAACGGTATCCTTCTTCGGTGGGTACGCGTCCGGCAGATGTGTGAGGCTGGCGGAGATAACCCATTTCCGTCAACGCCGCCATTTCGTTGCGAATGGTCGCGGAGGAATAATCAAGACGATAATGCTCGGTCAACCATTTCGAGCCGACAGGTTGAGCGGCATCTATATAATCGCGTATGATTAACAAGAGAAGCGTTTGTTGACGTTTGGAGAGTTCGTTCATGGCTTTCATAATTTGGCACTCTCCATGGAGAGTGCCAACAATGCGTTCAAATCATAACATGCGGGCAAGAAGAGCGTCAATAAGAGGAATGTAAGAAATAAAAAGGCGGCAGTTTCTGCCGCCAATTTTCATGACCGAAGATTAAGGTTTTGGAGCCGGGCGCCATACAGGATCAAAATCGGTGCCGGGATCTTGTGTGAGGCGAACGCGCTCACCGCCTGCAACCGGCTCATAAAAAATATCCTGATTGGTATCCGAACTCAAGCCTTCAAACAGGAACCACAAACCGTCCGGTGAAAAATGCAGATTGGCAACCGGTGCAGGATCTAATAACTTCACTTGATCCGCTGCGCCGCTATTTCGATTTTCGTAGAGAATGCTCATTACCCACGGTCGCGCTGCACCTGTAGCGTTGCGTTCGCTAAAGAAAATTGTTTTTCCATCTGACGACCACACCGGCGCATAATCCCAAAAAGTGGGGCCGCTGCGCGCGATCTGCTGCTGACCTTGTCCTGCATCGGTCATTGCCCAGATTTGATACGCGCCATAACGTCTCACCACATAAGCGATCTGATTGCCAAATGGAGACCAGGCCGGCTGACGCGTTTCTATGTCCGAGGTTGTATTCGTCAAACGCGTCACGGATTGATCGGCCAGGTTCATGAGATAAATTTGCATGTACCCATCGCGCATGGAAGTAAAGGCAATGCTCTTTCCATCCGGCGACCAGGCTGGGTCAAAGTCGCCGCCAGAAGCGGTCGGCAGTTCGGTCTGATTGCTTCCATCTGCATTGACAATGTACAGAGCGGAATCTTTAGGAGGAACTTCGGAAATGTCAAGCTCGTGCGGGCAGGGTGATACAAAAACCAATTTCGCTCCGTCAGGAGACCATGAAGGCTGACATGCGCCATTCGGTAAATTCGTGATCGGCTGGACATTGTTGCCTGTAAGATCGCTGATATAAATTTGCGGGATGCCGGTTCGGTCGGAAGCAAACGCGATTTGTCCGTCTCCGCCCCCAGTCGGAGTTGAAGCGACGGTTGGTGTTGCCGCAAACGTGGCGGTAGGTATGAGCGTCTCAGTCGCAACGTCCAAAGGAATGTTGGTCGGCGTCAGTGTAAATGTTGCAGTTGGCATTAGCGGCGTTTGTGTTGGCGGAATCACAGCTGTTGGTAATGGCGTGGAAGTGGGAGATGGTATAGCTGTATATAATCCTGGAATATCAAACGGTAAAGCCGCACGGACATTTTCGGGCAGCACATTGGGAAAGAATCTAATGACGGCGAGCGATGCGCCGCAAATCAAAATCAATAATAGCCACACCCATGCGAGACTTTTACGTCTGCGTTTGCTCGGCGGGACAAAAGGTTTGTCTTCATCAATCGGCGGTGGAGGGATTGGAGTGCTCGGCCCTTTTACCTTTGGCTCGCTCTTCTTCTCTTCTGCCTTTTGCTCTTGCAGCAAGACGGGGACATCCGGAGGCGGTGCGACGGTGAACTCACCAGTCAAATGCTGCGATCTGGATTTCACGCCCAGCAACGCGGTTTTGAATTCATCTGCGATTTGGAAGCGATCCACTGGATCAACCGCCATTGCCTTTTCAATTGCAGCAGCCAAACGGCGCGAGACTTTCGCGTTGCGTTTGCGAAGCGGGGTCAGTTGTGCGTTATCCATGGCGCGCGCAAGGCCGTCTTCTGGAATCACACCAGACAAAGCTGCATAAAGCGTTGCGCCTAACGAATAAATATCGGTGCGCGGATCAGTGCGCGCAGTGCCATATTGTTCAGGCGGCGAATATCCCGGCGTCATGGCGCGCGCGCCAGTCGTCGTTGCCTGGCTGCCTTGCACAACTTTTGCAAGACCAAAATCCACGAGGAAAATGTGACCGTCTGGTGTGATCTTGACATTGCCTGGCTTGATGTCGCGGTGCAGGATCGGAGGCTTGCGGGTGTGCAAATAAGTTAGCGCGTCGCACATGGACGCGCCTACCATGACCGCATCGTCTTCGGTAATCGTTCCCATGCGTTCCATGCGCTGGCGCAAATCTTCGCCCTCGATAAAATCCATGACGAGATACTGGCCCTGATCGCCGACCACAAAATGGTCGGACACACGCGGCAAATTGGGATGCCGCAAATTCGCCAGAATCACTGCTTCCAGCCGGAACTGGCGTGAATATTCATCCGTTGTAAAAAGATTTTCCTTGACGGCCACATCCACGCCGAGATTTTCATCCACAGCGCGATAAACCGATCCCATCCCGCCTTGTCCAAGGATTTCAACAATTCGATATCGTTTATGAAGAAGAGTTCCGCGTTCGAGCGTCATCCGCATCCCTTCATGAGTTTATCTGAGCGTGGTGATTATATCAGATTGATTCTCAGCCTGTTTGATTTCTTAATTCTGTTATGAAAGAACAACCCGCATATCGCGTTTGACGGTCTGGCATTACCATTGTAGACTTAGCACATGGAGAAACAGTCTGCCCGCCGCTGGGATTGGCTTTCGGTATTCCTGCTCTTCCTGCTGATACAGATTGCCGCAGCCCGTCTCGTTGTTACGAATTGGGCGCCGTATCTTTATTTCGCCGAATTGACCGCGGCTTACGGAACCGTAATCGGCATGATGCTGGGCTTCAGCCAGCATAAACGCCGCATTGTCATCTGGTTTGTTGTTGATTACACACTTGCAGGATTCCCACTTCAGATGACCAACGCGGCAAAATACAGTATGTCATTGGAGGATAAGTTCCGCACCGTCGGCGGGATATTGATTACGTCGGCTGACCAGTTCATTTTGCACGAGCCGGTCAAAGATTCGTTTTTCTTTGTTGCAATTGTCAGCCTCGTCTTTTGGATTCTATCGCTGTGCGCGGGTTACTGGCTTGTCCGGCATCAAAACATTCTTGCCGCAGTATTGCCTGCCGGTATTGGAATTCTCTTCATTCAGATTTATGACAACTTCAAACCATATACGTCCTGGTGGCTGGCCGTCTTTATCGTGACCGCATTGCTGCTGTTGGGGCGTCATTATTATCTGCATCGGCAAAACGATTGGAAAAAACAGCGTGTCTTTGTCAGCGAGGATTCCTGGTTCAATATTTTCGGCGGCTTGATCACAACCGCGGCGTTCGCCGTCATCATTGCGTGGACCATCCCAACTTCATTATCAAGCCTGCGAGCCGCGGCGGATACGTGGAATTCTCTTACACAGTCTGTTCGCGACCGTTTGTCTGATGCGGTCACGTCGCTGAATGCTCCGTATGGACCCAGCCGCGGAACCGTTTATGGCGATACGCTCCCGCTGGGACGCAGCATTTCGCAAAGCGACACTACGGTCTTCTCGGTTCAGGTCCTGTCTTCGCCGGATTTCAGCACGCGCTATTACTGGCGCGGGCGCGTTTACGATTTTTATAACAATGGACAATGGAGCGACTCTCCCGCTTCGCGCCTGGACTTTGGGCCGGGAGACAGCAGCCTTAACATTCCCAACGTGGTGGGACGCCAGGAAGGTGATTTCAAAATTACATTCCGGCTTGCGGCACAAAACCAGTTGTACGCGCCCTCGCAGCCGGTATGGGTCAGCAAGCCCGGCAACCTCCTTGTCACTCCAGCCAGTCCACAAGCATACGATCTTTTGGTGTGGAATGTAAATTCACCCATCGGCGCCGGGGGACAATATGAAGTCCATTCCGAGATCGCCAACCCGACCATCAACGCGATGACCGCCTCCTCCACGGATTATCCTCAATGGATTACGACTCGTTATTTGCAAATCCCATCAGATGTCCGTCCCGAAATTCAATCGCTGGCAAAACAGATAACAGTCGGGATGAGTGATCCATACGATAAAGCCTCGGCCATCACGAAATATCTGCGCGCCAACCTGCAATACGCGACCAATCTTCCAGTTCCGCCGAAAGACCAGGACCCGGTTTTGTGGGTTCTGTTCGATTATCAAAAAGCTTTCTGCACTTATTACGCCAGCGCGGAAGTTTTAATGCTCCGTTCGGTTGGAGTCCCGGCGCGATTGGCAGTCGGCTTCGCACAGGGAAAATTGCAGAATGATATTTACACCGTCCGCGAGCGCGACACGCACGCCTGGCCGGAAGTTTATTTTTCCGGGATTGGCTGGGTGGAGTTCGAACCAACCGTCAGCCAGTCGCCGCTGATTCGTTCGGAAGCCGTTTCTCAAGTCCCGGTTGGAGTCGAGCATCCCTCCGTGCCTTCAACGAAAATTGCCGGGATGGCCGATACAAATCTTGGAGCCATACTCGGCCATGCCGGAGCGATCATCCATCCAAGTTTCCCGTGGACACCGGTGATCCTCGCGCTCGTATTTGTGGCATTATTGGTTTTTGTTTTTTATCGTTATCATCCGTTGTATCAACTTCCTTTCTATGTATCGCATACGTTCGAACGCAACGGGATGAACGTGCCGCCGTGGATCGAAAGCTGGAAGCGCTGGAATCAGCTTGGACCGGTTGAACGCTCGTTTGCCAGCGTCAACTTGAGTCTGGGATGGCTCCGCCAATCGCAACCCATGGATGTCACCGCCGCGCAGCGCGCCGCGCTGCTCATCAAGCTGGTGCCGTCCGCGTCGACGCACATCGAAGCCTTGAATGCTGAATTGGAGTCAGAGCTATTTACACCGCAGCCCGCCAATGTGTCCCGCGCGCGACGCGCCGGTTTCCGAATCATCCTGCATACGCTTCGTTCCATCTTCATGAAATTCTGGGGCCTAATATACGGCAGTGATGTATACTCAGGATGATTATGTCATCCGACAAGACGCGCCCAACCACGCTTCATGATGAGATCAACGGACTTGGCCTTCAGGCCGGGAAATTACGCGACACACTCAGGCAAAAAAAAATTCACGATCTGCCTGTAAATGTCGTGGATGAACTTACAACGCTCGCGACAAAACTTAGCAAGCTTGGACTTCAAATGGAAGGCTTCGAGGACGAGCATGGAAATTTGATGGCGCTTGCCAATATTGGTCAGGTCATCAATTCATCGCTTGAACTCGACGAAGTCCTTCGCATTGTGATGGATAACATTGTCCGTCTCACGCGTGCCGAGCGCGGTTTCCTGATGCTACGAAACGAAAAGAATGAAATGGTCACGCGCATGGCGCGCAATTGGGAACAGGAATCCATCAAAGCGGGCGAAGCCGCAACCAGCCGTACCATTGTCCAACGCGTGATCGAATCTGGCGAGCCAATTGTCACGACCAACGCGCAGGAAGACCAGCGCTTCAGCGGACAGGAAAGCATCGTCGCTTTGAATCTGCGTTCGATTTTGTGCGTGCCGCTCAAAGTCAAGAATGATCTGATCGGCGTGATTTATGCCGACAATCGAATCCGCTCCGGCATCTTTGCCGAAACCGAACGCGACTTGCTGGTCGCATTTGCAAATCAGGCCGCGGTCGCGATTGATAACGCGCGTTTATTTTCGTCGCTTCGGCAAACGTTGGCTGAAGTCACTGAATTGAAAAATTTGATGGACAACGTGTTTGCGTCCATTGCCAGCGGCGTGATTACGGCGGACATTGCAAATCAAATCACGCTCGCGAACCGCGCCGCCGAATCCATTTTGGGACACACCGCGGCGGACATCGTCGGTCATCCTTTGGACGAAGTGCTGGCTTCCGTTTCAAAAGAGATTCAGCCGCGCCTGATAGAAGTCCGCCAAACCGATAAGCCGATCGTTGATCTCGAAATCAGCCATATATTGCCCGAACGCGGCAACGTGGATTGGCGATTGAATCTTTCTCCGTTAAAAGATGCCGCGCAAAAAACGCAGGGCGTTGCCATCGTCCTCGACGATTTGACCGAGCGCAAAAAACTCGAAGCGCAACGAAAATTATTGGAGCGGATGGTTTCGCCCGCGGTGCTCGATCAGATCAATCCGAACAGTTTGCAGATCGGCGGCAAGAAAGTGGACATCACCTGTTTGTTCGCCGACATCCGCGGGTTTACAAGTTACAGCGAAAAACATACGCCAGAAGAATTGGTTGCTGTGTTGAATCGTTATCTGGCCGCGGCGGCGGAGGCTGTGCTTGCCAACGAAGGCACCGTAGATAAATTCCTCGGCGATGCGGTCATGGCTTGGTACAACGCGCCATTGCCACAACGCGATCACACCTTGCGCGCCGTGAAAACTGCATTAGCAATTCGCGATGCGATTGAAAATTTGCACAAGGAATTACCGGAAGAAGCACATCTCGACTTTGGCATCGGCATACATTACGGCGATGCAGTCTTAGGCTGGATCGGCACCGAGAAGCGACTCGAATATACGGCCATTGGCGATAGCGTCAATACCGCGAAGCGGATTCAGGAGAACTCAGCCAAGAGTCAAATCTTGATCAGCGCCGACGCGTACGAGCGCGTGAAAAATGAAGTGACTGCCGAACCTTACGCCCCGCTGACGGTCAAGGGCAAGGCACAGCCATTGGAAGTGTTTGAGGTGTTGGGGTTGAAATAATTTGTGGGGGCGGATGGCCATCCGCCCCTACTGTTTTATTTCCAAATTTTCTCAATAAAATTTACCAGCTGTTCCATTCCACTTTCAACTGGCGCGGTATCAATATATTCATGCACGGTATGCGCTCCACCGCCGGTTGTGACTCCCAACACCACGGCGGGATACCCGCGGCTCAACGGGATATTTGCATCCGTTGAACCGGAAGTCAGCTCCGCTTTCAAGCCAAATGGCCGTAAACATTCTTCGCCAAGTTTGACGAGCGGATGATCTGTCGGAATCTCACCTGCCGGTCGCTGACCGATGATCTCCGATTCAATCATCACACCGGCGCGACCCGCGGCATGGATCAAATCTTCGACTTGCCTGATGAGTTCATTGAGCGTATTCGGATTTTCAGAACGCAAATCCAATTCAAATGTTGCATCCGCGGCCAGCACATTGACTCCCGTGCCGCCGGAAATTTTGCCGACGTTCAACGATGTCCGCGGCGTGGACGGAACATACAACGAAGTAATCTGAGTCACCAGCCGCGTCAATTCGTGGATGGCAGACGGCTGGCCGAAATCCGACCACGAGTGCCCGCCTGCTGTCCGCGCGGTGACGCGATAACGGCGCACGCCAACGGCGCGGTGATACACGTGTCCGAACGACGCGCCTTCGACTACAAGATACGCCGACACGTTTCCGCCAAAGCGGTCCACAACGGCTTTCATGCCGCGTAAATCTCCCAAGCCTTCTTCGCCGGAATTTGCGACAAACCAAACGTCGCCCGGCAATTCGATTTTCCGTTCGCGCAGCAGCCACAACAAACCGAACAACGCCGCGACGCCCGTCGAATTATCACCGATGCCCGGACCATAAATTCGATCCGGTTCGCGTGTCGCATGAAGATTCGTATTAGCCGGAAAAACCGTATCGAGATGCGCGGAGATAATCAGTGGCTTTTTTGATTCATCTTTTATGTTTTTAGACGAAGACAATCGCGCAAAAACATCATTCACCGAGTCAATCGAAACATTCTGCAATTTCTCACCGATAAATAAATCGCGCACGAATTCCGCGCGTTTCTTCTCCTCGAACGTCGGCGAAGGAACTTGCTGGATTTGAATCGTAAGCTCAAGAAGACGATCAATGAAATTTGTCATGGCAACATTTTACCTTTTACGTTCCACTTCTCGCTTTCCTCTTCTTGCTTTTGCATCTACTTTGCGTTTTGCTTTTCGCGCTTTGCATCAAATTTCTCTCACTAAATCTTTCAACGCGTTCAACCGCGCTTCTGCCAAACCGGGCAACACATCCAACGGATAGAACGCGCCGCAGCCTTCCACTTTCAACGATGCCGATACATTTCCATACAACGCGGCTTGCAACGGATCATACGTTTTTCTATAACCTGCGAGAAAGCCGCCACAGAATGCATCGCCCGCGCCGGTCAAATCGGCGAGGCGCGCGGGATACGCAGGGATTTCCCATTTATGTTTGCCGGCCACATCATACACAGATTGCCCAAGCGCGCCGCGTTTCACCACTACGATCTCGCATCCATATTCGCCCAACGCCGCGGCCATCTCCCACAAGTCGTGCGTCTCGCCCCAAAAAAGTCCGCGAAGTTCTTCTTCGGATGGAAGAAAAGCTGTCAGCCCCGCGATGATCACGCGCAGGTCGCGAAAAAAAGGCGCGGACATGTAACCCGGCGATGGGTCGAGCGTGAACGTGTTTGCTGATCCCGCCTTGAATGCGACGATCAATTGATTGTGGCTTATAAAATCCAGCGGACAAAAATGGACGGCTTGCGCCTCGCGATATTCGCCTGGGACTTCAATTGGAAGCGGTGCGAGCGGATCAGGCTTCTTCGCATCTTTCTGGACTTCGGGCGGACTCTGGTAACCAAGCAGCGCCTTCGGGAAAGTTAATTCGCGCCGCGCAAATTGCGAGACCGGTGTGCCGCGCGTGATTTCAAATTTTTCGTTGTACGCGTAGAAGGAACGCAGGTCGAGTCTCTGTTCGAGAATTTTGATTCCTTCAATGTTTATTCCGCGCGACTCAATCTCTTTTAACCACCCACGCGGATAATCCTCGCCGACGCGTGCCAGCAAACCGATTTCTTTTTCCCATGCCGTTAAACCACCGGCCGCGTAAAGTGCGCTTCCACCCGGTGCGTCGAGCAACGGATGTCCAACAGGAGGCAAAATGTATTCGCGCGTTATGCGCCCGGCAATAACAAAAGTTGGTTTCATAAAAAGATATAAACACGAAGGGCACAAAGTGCATAAAGGAAAAACAAAGAGGGAAAACTAAGTGTCCTTGGTGCTTTGTGTTTCATCACGTTAGAAAAACTTGCGAAGCAGATTCGGCCTGCGTGGCATTCACCGGAAGCAAAAACGTAAAGTTGCTTCCTTTTCCTTCAACGCTTTCAACCCAGATGCGACCGCCGTGCATTTCGATCATCACCTTTGCAACGGAAAGCCCAAGTCCCATGCCGCCGTGACGCCGCGTGAGATGCGACTCGACTTGATAAAAGCGTTCAAAGACGCGCGGCAAATCTTTTGGTGGAATGCCGATGCCATCATCAATCACGGAGACTTTGACATACCCCGGCACGGACTCGCCTGATATAAAAATGTGTCCGCCATCGTCAGTGAAGATGATGGCGTTCTTGACAAGATTACTGAGCGCGATGGAAATCTTTCCGGCATCGGCTTCGACAAATAAATCGTCGCGGCCAAGTTCGGCTTTCAGCGTAATATTCCGTTTTGAAGCCATGTCTGAGAAAGAAACAATCACTTCTTCGATGATGCGCGCAATCGAAACCGCTCCCTGCCGCACGCGCGCTGTTCCGGTTTCGTAATTGTCCATGCTGGAAAGGCTCTCGATGATCTCTTTCAGCCTGGACGCATTCTTGATAATGATGTCCAATTGTTCGCGATGAGTCTGGCCCGTCAATTCGCGGAGGAAGGTGGCGTGTCCCAAAATCAATCCAAGCGGTGTGCGAAGTTCGTGCGATGTGATGGCGATGAAGTCATTCTTGAGATGGTCCAGTTCCGCGAGTTCGGTCATGCTGGCTTCGACGCGTCGCTGGAGGCTGAAATTGTGGATCGCCAGCGCGGCTACCGTGGCAAGCATCTCTAGAATTGTAGTGTCATCCTCGGTATAATCAGCGCTGCTTTTATTGACTGCTTCCAGCACGCCCAGCGGTTTCCCACCCACGATCAACGGAACGGCCAGAAGAGAACGCGTCTCAAAAGCCAGGGCCAAATCCACTTCACTGAAATGACGGGCATCCGCTCGAACGTCCGGAATGTGAAGCGGTTTTAGCTCGCGGAAAACCCAGCCCGCCGCGCTTTTGTCCACCGGAATCTGTATCCCGCGCAGCTGTTCCCAATCGGACCACGGAGCCGCGATGAAACGAAGCATATTGGCTTGTTCGTCGAATTCCAAAATCGAAGCGGCTTCGCTGCAGGTTAGCTCACTCGCTGCCGAGATCACGTTCTGGAGAAACGGTTCAAGCTCGTGCGCGTTGTCGAGCGAGCGCATCACTTGCGAAAGGCGTTCGTTGCTGTTGCTTGTTGAATTTGATTTTGAGTTTAGTTTCATGGTCCAACGACCACCTTAGGCGATAGACGAATTCGACGGTTGAGTTCGGATTTTTGCAAATGTGTTGCAGTAACAAAATTATACTCGTTTGAAGGAGGCCATACACATGGCAGACAAGAAAGTTCGTGTCGCGATCATCGGCGTTGGCAATTGCGCCTCGTCGCTGGTGCAGGGTGTCCATTTCTATAAAGACACTCCCGATGACGCGAAAGTGCCGGGACTGATGCACGTCAATCTCGGCGGTTATCATGTTCATGATATCGAATTTACATTGGGGATTGATATCAACCAGACCAAGGTGGAAGAAGACCTTGCGGATGCAATTTTCGCCGAGCCGAACAATACCTACAAATTTTGCGATGTGCCGAAATTAAATGTGCCTGTTGTGCGCGGCATGACGCATGATGGGCTTGGGAAATATTTATCCGGCGTCATCAAGAAAGCGCCCGGACCAACGGCGGACATCGTAAGTTTGCTTAAGGAAACAAAGACGGATGTTGTCGTTTCGTATCTTCCGGTCGGTTCTGAGATGGCGACGAAATGGTACGTCGAACAAATTCTCGAAGCGGGCTGCGCGTTCGTCAATTGCATACCGGTGTTCATCGCATCGCAGGATTATTGGGGCAAGCGTTTCAAGGAGGCCAAACTTCCGGTACTGGGCGACGACATCAAGTCACAGGTCGGTGCGACGATTCTGCATCGCATGTTGGCAAGCCTGTTCGTAGATCGCGGCGTCCGCATTGATCGCACGTATCAACTCAACTTCGGCGGCAACACCGATTTCCTGAACATGCTCGAGCGCGAGCGCCTCGAAAGCAAGAAGATTTCCAAGACCGGCGCGGTGACCAGCATGATTCCGTATGATCTTGGTGCGGACAATGTTCATGTCGGGCCGTCCGATTACGTTCCGTGGTTGACTGATCGTAAGTGGTGTTACATCCGCATGGAGGGCACGACCTTTGGCGAAGTTCCGCTCAATCTCGAAACCAAACTTGAAGTATGGGACAGTCCCAACTCCGCCGGTGTCGTTATCGACGCGGTGCGCTGCGCGAAGATCGCGCTGGATCGCGGTCTCAGTGGCCCAATCGTCGGCCCATCTTCATATTTCTTCAAGACGCCGCCCAAACAATTCCGCGATAACGTCTGCCGCGAGATGACAGAGGCCTACATCAAAGGCGAAAGCAACGATTAAAAAGTAAGAAGAAAGAGGAAAGAAGGCGCGTAGATATGACGACGCGCCTTTTCTGTTATTATTGACCGGCCATGAAACGACAAAACTTCCTACCCTTCGAGCTCAGGGCAGCGCTTCGCACTTCTCGCTTCTTAGTTCTGACACTTCGACTGCGCTCAGTGCAAGCCCTCAGCCTGCTCGCCGTTTTATTGACCTCGTGCCAGCCCGCGGCTCCGACTGCCGACCCGAACATCATCATGACTCAAGCTGTGCAAACAGCATTCGCGGCGATCCAGCAAAATCATGCCACCGCGACGCCCGCTTCAACCAACACTCCCGCGGCCACCGCAACACCTGAGTTGCTTACACCGCCTGCGCTGCCTCCAACATTTACCACTAACACGCTGTCACCGATAGTCACTCCCCACACTTACATTTCGGATTCTTGCCAATATCTCAAAGATAAATGGACATCAACAAATGCCGCGCCAGGGACCATTGTCTTTGCCATCATGTTTCATAGCATCGAGAAAGGCACCGGTCAGGTTTCAGACCCAAAGAATATCGGCGATAAAGATTTCCAAACCATGATGAACAGCCTGCATGATATGGGATTCACGGCGATCAACACGCAGCAACTGGCGAACTTTCTTTATCATAACGCCAGCATCCCCGCGCGGTCTGTAATTCTGATCCAAGATGATCGTCATCAAGCGCAAAACTTTACAGATCATTTCCTGCCTTATTACCAGAAATGGGGCTGGCCCGTTGTAACCGGCTGGATCAGCGCATTTGGCGGAAGCGATCCCTATTTGCAGGAAAATGTAGCTCTCTCGAATCAGGGATGGGTGGATTATCAAGCGCATGGTGTCGTTCATAATATTCCCATGAGCGACAGTTCCACAGATGAATACATAACCGGCGAATTGCAGGGTTCCATTACGAACATCCAAAAATATTTTAATAAGACGCCCGTTGCCATCATTTGGCCGGGTGGCGGATTCGGCGTTCGCCCTGTTCAATTCGCGCGCAAGTTCGGTTACCAGCTTGGATTTACCATCAACCCGCGCGGGCCGATGATGTTCAACTGGATTCCGCTGGCAGACAAGGTTGATCCGCAAAACCCGCTCTACATTCCCGAAGGCCCGGTCAATGATCCCTTGATGACTCTGCCGCGCTATTGGCCTTCCCAAGTCGTGCCAGCTTTGGATAACATTCGTCAAATTGGCAATGCTGCCGCCGCCTACGCACAGCAAAACAAAGCGACCGAATTGCAATACTACAACATTATGTGCGCGGCAAAAGATGGGCCAATCCAATAAAATCAGGAACAGTCGAATCGACTCGTCATATCTGGTCTATCTTTATTCGCACTTTTCGAGGTTTAAAGCAAGGATGATGACTTCCTGCATGTTCTGCAAAATCGCAAGCAACGAATCAAAAGCAGAAGTTGTTTATCGCGATGAAGACGTGACGGCGTTTCGCGACATTCATCCCGTCGCACCGACGCATATTCTCATTGTGCCAAACAGGCATATCGAATCCGTCAATGAGATGAAACTTGAAGATCAATCACTTGTTGGACACATGATCTTCACGGCGAAGCAGCTTGCCGCGCAGGAAGGCATTGACAAAGACGGTTATCGTTTGATTATGAACACTGGTCCGCACGGAGGGCAGACCGTTTTCCACATGCACTTGCATTTGATCGGGGGACAACGAATGAAACATCCGATGGGTTAAAAAATAGCGTAGGGGCGGATGGCCATCCGCCCCTACGCATTCATTCAATTAAATTATCTTTTCAACAATCCGCTTTGTTTGAGTTTGCTTTGTGGCTTTCGCAAGCGGAGCGCGTACCAGGCGAGTCCAAGGCCGCCGAGGAGCATGAGTCCGCCGAAAATTCCGAGCAGAGGCGATGTGCCTCCGCCGCTGTCGCCGGGCTGTTGCGGCTGTGCGGCGGTTGTATTTTTGGACTGCGCGCCGAAATCCACTTCCGCGGTGTCACCGGCTTTGAGATCAACAGTCGAATTTAAATCCATCGTGGGGTTATAGTTATCAGGAAGGGCCGCGGCGATGCTGTAATGACCCTCTGGAAGATCGGTAAAACAGACACCTTGATACGCGGTAGGATCTGGATTGATCACAGTTGGCAGAGTCTTCGAATACGCGCCATCCGTTTCGGTCACGCTGATCGCACCGCCTGCGATGGCCGGTTCATTTGCATCGTGCAAGGCATTGCCATTGATATCATCGTACAGCAGGACGCAAATTTGCGTCGTTCCCGCTGGGGGAGTGGGTGTGATCGTCGGCGGCAGAGGCGTTGGCGAAGGTCCCGGAGTCGCAGAAGGGACGATGGGGCCGCCCGTACCGACGAGAATTTTTTGTCCAACCTGCAAGTTCGTACAATCGGTATTGATAGTTTCATTCAACGTATGCAATTGTGTGAGGGTGATACCATACAAATATTCGATTTTTGTGCAGGAATCATTTTGCTGGACAACATAATAAATGTTGCCGTTCGGCAGGGCCGTATTGGTCGCAAACTGGATGACTTGAGCCGGGGGCGCGGCATGTGCTGGAAGGAAAAGCCCAAAGAGAACAATGGCCGAAATGACAAAACTTATGATGACCAGCGGACGAATTTTCATTGGCAAAATTATATCAGGAATAAAATCGGTCGTCCGTTAGAACGACCGATTTTATCTTTGTTCGGAAAAATCCATGATGGCGCAGATATCATACTCGCGGGATTATGCAGATTGAAGAAAAAATCAGCGAAATCTGCGTAATCTGTGGATTGGTTTACCTTCCATAACGTTTTCGGATTTCCGGCAAAAAGTATTGATCGAAGAACGCATCGGCATTGTAATCGGGTTTCCAGTCCCAATCGTTGCGCGCCAATGAATCGCTTACATCCTCCGGCCACGAATCGACAATTCCTTGCCGGCGCGGATTTGGCTCGAAGCGGATGTCCGCACCGGGAAACGCTTTGAGCGCGCGGTCACGGAATTGTCCGGCGGTCAAAGCAAATGCCGCGACGTTATAAACCACATGACTCAATTTTTCGCGCGGCACATCCGTCAACATCAACAAGGATTTGATCGCGTCAGGCATTGCCATGAAAGAAATCTTCGTATCTTCGCGGACGAAACAGGAATACGGTTTTCCCTGTGCGGCGGCGTGTAACATCTCGGGACCGTAATCACTCGTCCCGCCGCTGGGCAAGGTGAAAGCGGAGATCAAGCCCGGGAAACGGAGCGCGCGAAAGTCCAGCATGACCGGCGGGTTGGGATCCAAATGATGTTGTCCATAATAATGGCTGTAATACATTCCCAGTTTTTCGCAATAAAGTTTATTGCATCCATACATGGTGTGTGGCGTGTTGTATTCATCTTCCTTCACACATCCGGCAGATTTTTTCACTTCAAGGCTTGCCATTCCGTATGCCGCGATGGAACTGGGAAACAAAAACTTGACCGGCTTTTTATATTTCTCCGAACGATACGCCGCAAGCATCAGCAACTGCATCGTGCCTTCAACATTGATGCGATGCGCTTCTTCCGTTGCCACTTCTGCTTTCGATGAAAGCGATGCGGCCAAATGAAAAATGATGTCGAAATCGTAATCGTAAAAAGTCTTGATCTTATAAACCAAATCCCCCTGCACATGCTCTGCAACCAAATCTTTGATCGTATCCGGCAGCGGCGCGATGTCCGCTGTTACCACTCGATGTCCGCCTCGCCTTGATAATTCCTGCACCAGCGCCTGACCAATTTCCCCACACGCGCCCGTCACCAGCACAGTTTTATCCGTCATTAGATGCTCCTGATATGCTAGAATGGGAATGCCGTTGTATTTTACAACACCTTTGAATTTCATATGCTTCACCGCAATCATTCTTTTTCATTGACATTTATCCTCATAATGGCTTTGACCATTGGCGCGACGGGCTGCGCTGGTTTGGAGGACACTTCGATTCTGACTCCTCCGCCGGGAACGCCAACGCCGGTTCCTTCCCCGACGATAGTTTGGTTCCCGCCTTCGGCCACGCCCACGCCGGAAGTTTTTCCAACCAAAGTGCCAACGCCCGAACAAAAACCTGGCATCGGCAGTATCGCGATGACCGATAACTTTTCCTCGGCTTTGGTTTGGAATACCGCTTCATCAGACCAGGCCAGCATTCAAGTCAGCAACGATCAATTGACCATTGCTGTCCAGCCCGGAGTCTTTGCTGATAGCTTCCGCACGGATGTGATCTTGAGCGACTTTTATGCGGAGATCACGGCCAGCCCAAGTCTTTGCAAAGGCCAGGATGAATATGGATTTTTGTTCCGCGCGCCGAACATAGCGGCTTTTTATACGTATGCGCTTTCCTGTGACGGCAAGGCGCGCGTGGAACGAATAAGCGTTGCCACACATTTGCCGCTCCAACCGCCGACTCTCAGCGGCGATGTGCCAACTGGTGCGCCCGCGCAAACGCGTCTTGGCGTGTGGGCCGTCGGTTCGGATCTGCGATTTTTTTTGAATGGCCGCTATCAATTCAGCGTGAACGATCCAAGTTATCCATCCGGCGGGATCGGCGTCTTCGCACATTCCACGGGCGATACGCCAGTGACCGTTGCATTCTCCGATCTGATCGTGTACGATGTGACATATACACCGCCGACCAGAACGCCAAGACCATAATCAAGTAGGGAAATTTACAATTCATGCCAAACAATAAGCTCAACGATCTTGATTCAAAAACCTGGCTCAAATTCCAGAAATCATGGTTCATCCATAATCCGCCGCCGCGTCAAAAAGGTGTGCTTGTGCATCCGGCCAAATTCCCGGAGACGATGGCACAGGAGTTCATCGAATTCTTCACCAAAAAAGGACAGACCGTTTTGGATCCAATGGCTGGTACCGGGTCAACGCTGGTTGCGGCTCTGCGTGCAGGACGCAATTCATACGGCATTGAGTTGAATCCAAAATATGCGAAGATCGCAAAACAAATTATTGAGAACGAACGGACTGCTCTTGGCGCATCAATCAAAAATCTGAAATCTGAAATCATCAGAGGCGATGCGACAAAGGCTGCCAACTGCCAATTGCCGGTTATCAATTATGTACTAACATCGCCTCCGTATTGGGATATGCTTCACGCCAAAGGCGCTGAGACTCAAAAGAAACGCCGTTCATCGTCCAGCCTTGATGTTTTTTATTCCGACGATCCAAAAGATGTGGGCAATATTCATGATTATGAATTGTTTCTTGAAAAGCTGGTCCAAATCTACGCGGGGCTAAAACCTTTGTTACACGAAAAAGCATATCTCACTATCATCGTTAAGAACGTGAAGAAAGGCGGGAAGATTTATCCGCTGGCGTGGGACTTGGCGCGCGAGCTTGGCAAAACGTACACATTGAAAGATGAAAAAATCTGGTGCCAGGATAACCAGCCGCTCGCGCCGTTTGGATTAGGTTCCGCGTGGGTGAGCAACACGTTTCATCATTACTGTTTGCAATTCAGAAACGATGGATAATGGATCATAGATCGTGGACATGTTGCTGATTCATTTTCCATTCTTCATCAACTATGATTAATCTCTCTGACATCCTTCGCATTCCCTACACTCCAGATTTATCCGAAGGCGGCATTGCGTATGCATGCCGTTCGCTTCCGCACACGTATGATCGCATGGGCGGCTCGCCATTCGACCGTATGCGGCGCATCGTGGCAGGCGTGGCTGTTGAATTGGCTTTCCGGCGTCACCTTGCTCAACAGGATGTTCCGTTCGACATCAAAGGAGCGACGCCGTTCACCGATCCGGATCGTTATGATGTTTCTCTCGGCGGACATCGCTGTGATGTTAAATCCTTTTTGATCTCACACCGAACGCAAATCACTTCGCTTCGCGCGGACTCGGGGCTTCTTCTCCAAGCCCCGGCTTTGGTTCCACTCGATCAATATTCCGCGGACGGTCATTCCGAAGACGATATTTATCTTTTTGCATTTCTCACCGGTTTGATTGCTGCCTCACCGGATGATATGCAAAAAGCATCCAGCGCGGGCCAACCTGTTTACTTGATCCACACCATGCCGAAAACGTGGACGCGCCCGCGAACGTGGACCCCGCTTGGGCGGTTGGTGCTGAAATCCGAATCGGATCAAACGCTGATGCTTGAAATCGGCGGCCAGGATTCGGGTCGAGATTTTGTGACGCGTGCTTTGGAGCTTCCGCCGCACACGCGCTGTGAAGTCAACGCGGATTTTTATTCGCTGGCGTATGTCCATGTCAAATCAAGGCCAAGCGCGCGGCTCGGTATTTATTCTCCGCCGCGCAAGGAAACCTACATCATTGAATCAATTGAGTGGAGCAATATTTGGGTTTATGGCATGGATATTTACCTGGTTGGTTGGATCACACGCGATGAATTCCGCCGCCGTGCCAGTTTGATCCGTGAAGGCAGTCGCGTATTTCAATATAGCCAAACGCGCACAAAGAATCTGGCTGTGCCGGTATCGGACTTGAAACCTATAAGCGAATTGTTCGAACGCGTGCGTCAATAATGTAGGAAGTGGGAGTCATTGATGATACATGAGAACCTTCTATAATCACGAAAATTTTTCAACGGAGGTTCTCGTGGATAACCCAATGTATTTTCTTCAAAACATCATTCGCCGCGGAGCCCATTTGATTGGCTGGGAAGTCGGGGAGGCGATTGAAAGCGTTATGTGGTCAATTGGCATTGGTTGTTTTCTTTTGTGCTGTGCAGTTTTCGGTTGCGGAGCCGTGACCTTTCAAATTATGTTCCATCATTAACCCAAAGTTTCAAACCGAACGCCATTGTTTTGCAATGGCGTTTTTTTGTTTAAGATATTGCTCATTGAATTCTGGTACACTTTTCAATATGTTCAAACATATAAAAATGATTCTTGCAGGCGCTGGTGGCCTGATTGTTCTGGGTATCTTGGTGTATCAAATCCCCGCCGTTCATTCACGCCTTGAGTGGCGCTTGATTGTTTGGAGCACGTATTTTCAAAACACAATTGATCCCGTTGGCAAAATGCCAACGCCGATTCCATCCACGCCCTTTGCGACGTTCACGCCCCAGCCTCCCACGCCGACATTGCAGGCAACCGAACCGCCGACTCCAACTTCGACGCCGCTTCCCACGCAGGTTTCACTTTCCTCCCCCAAATACGAACCGCAGGGAATCAACAATTGCGGCCCGGCTACATTGACCATGTATCTGCGCATGTATGGCTGGGGCGGGAATCAAGACGACATTGCACAGCTCATCAAACCTGTTCCGCAGGATCGAAACGTCAATCCGGATGAGCTGGTTTATTTTGTCCGCAACAGGGCAGGCTGGCTGAGCGCTGAATTTCGCGTCGGCGGCGATCTAACTTTACTGAAGAGTCTTTTGGCTGCCAACTTTCCTGTCATGATAGAAGAAGCGTCTAAACTTTCTCCGGCAGATGCCATGGGCCCCAACGATGATCTTTGGGATGGGCACTACCTCTTGATCACCGGCTACAATGACGCAGACGGGATGTTCACAGCGCAAGATTCCAATACAGCGTCTGGCGGTCCAGACCGGAAAATACCGTACGGTAAATTGATAAAGGATTGGGAGTCGTTTAACTATGTGTACATTTTGGTTTATCCGCCAGATCAGCAGGCGCAAATCCAGTCCATTTTAGGTTCGAATTGGGATGTGGATCAAAATCGGAAAAATGCTCTTGCAATAGCTCAAGCTGCCACGGCTGCCAATCCATCCGATGCCTTTGCCTGGTTCAACCTTGGAAGTAATCTTGTTTATTTCGAGCGCTACAACGAGGCCGCGCAAGCCTTCGATAAAGCTTTTGAAATTGGCCTGCCACAACGGATGACGCGTTATCAATTCAGTCCATTCTTCGCCTACTATTATGCTGGCCGCATAGATTATTTGATCCAATTAACAGAATATACCTATAAGCCAATACCGGGTTACTACTCGGAAGAAGCCCTGCTCTGGCATGGATATGCTTTATATAAACAGGGCAACATTGCAGGTGCAAAAGCGGACTGGAGCAAGGCACTCTCCGTCCATCCCAATTACTGCGACGCTGAGTATGCCATCAATAATTACATCCAGGCAACATATAATCTCGCGACCTGTGTGCCATAAATGATAAGCCGCCGAAAGAAAATCGGCGGCTTTTTCTATTTCTCCTGAAAGCTATATCCTCCAGGGAAGGTTTGGATTAAGTAGGAGGGTTTTCCTGATTCAATATCAAGCTTTTTTCTCAGCCGGTAAACAACATTTTTCAAAACAGCTGTGTCAACCGACGCGCTCCAAACCATTTGCATGATCTCATCGTTTTTGAACACATAACCGGGGCGACTCATCAATAAATGCAATAGACGGAATTCCAGATTCGTCAATTTGATCTCGTCCCCGTTCGGTTCAATCGCGGACCGTCGAGCCGGATCCAGTTTCAATTTGCCGGCGCGCACCGGACTCATTGGAATCATCCAACTTCGCCGCGCCCAGGCTGTGATCTTCGCCAGAAAAACCGCCGGACTGATCGGCTTGATAACGCACTCATCCACGCCCGCATGCCC
>JAJYOO010000189.1 GCA_021796155.1 Chloroflexota bacterium | reverse complement strand
GCCATGACGTGGCACCAATGGCAGGCTGCATAGCCGATGGAAAGAAAGATGGGTTTGTTTTCCGCGCGGGCTTTTGCGAGCGCCTCTTCGCCCCAAGGATACCAGTCCACGGGGTTGTGGGCGTGCTGGAGCAAGTAAGGGGAACTTTCGTCGATTAGATGATTGGGCATGTCATGACCTGTAAAGTTACAGAATACGTACTATCAATTATATTCCATGATTATTTTCTTGCCCCCAAAATATAATGCCCCGGCCAGATTAATTGCCTGGAAGGTCAGAATGATTAGATTATGTTACAGGGCTGAATATCACCAGAAATGCTGATGCGCTGTCGGAGATATACCGAACACGGGCATGAACCGCGCTTTTAATTTACCGCAACCCTCAACGAGGGCAGGCGAGCGCAAAGTCAAAGGCTTTTTCTTGGCGTACTTCCCTGCACTTGCACGCAGGGCAAGTGCGCGGGCTGCGCGGTTGGATTTTGATATTTCTCCAAACGCGCAAAACCGCAATTGGTTATCGAGCCTGTCGAGATATTGTGGCCGCTCAAAGCATAGCAACTGATCAATGATACTGAGTCAGTTAGTCGCTAAATCAGCAGTTTTTCGTTCCTCCTTCGCCAAACTTGCATCGACTTTGCTTAAGGCGAATTCTGTAACGCTCATCGATTCCTCCGTTAATCAGCGCAAACACTATTGTTCCACGATAAGCGTATATTGATTCTGTCCCGTCTGGCCCGGGCTATTGGTGCCCTCACACAACGCTTCCAGCACAAAAGCAAATGTTCCTGATTCCTTTGGCGTTCCTGCTATTCGTGTCGCATTTTCACCTGGCACTCGTTCAAGCGATAACCCCTTCGGTAGTTTTCCTTCAATAATCCTAAACTCGCCCACAAAGGTCTCCACGTTTTCCACTTTAACTTTAACATCATATGGGATGTCTTTTTGTGCATTTGGCAGATTGGCCGGTTCGAACTTCAAAGATCGATTATTGGGAGTTAGAGATGGTTCCGCTGTTGTTGCAGGGATAGTATCCGAAAGGAATCTACAGGCTGCGCCTGTAAGCAAGCCTGTCAGTAAAACCCACAAAAGAAGCCGGTTTGTTCGCATATTCTCGTTTCTGATTTTCATTGACCGGTATTAAGCGACTCAGCGTGAGGTCGCAGAAAAATTGCTGAAAAGAATGTCAACGCCGACATTGCTAAACGTTCCAGCAATCAATCCGACATCGCCGCTCGTAAAGGACGCGTCGTTTGCGCTAGCAATCTGTTTGCCATTGACCGAAAGCGACAAAGCACTACCAATACAAGTGACGCGGATATGATTGGTGGCTGCGCCCTGATGGATTGCGGCGGCCGGTTCCATTTTATCTGACGACAGAAATGATTGATCGCCATTCTTCACTCGCGCGATACCGGCGTAACCATCACTGCTGATCAAGAACTGGTAAAAGTTATCCGAATCCTGATAGCGGCAAATAACGCCAAAGTCATTGTCGTCCGGCCCGGCGACCTTGGTGGCGTCCACCTCAATGTTGACATCGCCAGCGAAATTTTTACGCGGCGTAGCCCAAACGTCAATCTTTTCTTTATTGACCCAAATGCGATAACCGCCATTTGCATAATCGGTGATCTTATAATCTTTTTGGACGCGATCCCAGCCGCTATTCGGATTCGAAAAATCATCCATGAATATGGTGTGGGAGTCGAATCCCGGTCCGGCCTGCTGTGATTGCGTTGCAACCGGTTGGGTAACCGCAGGTCGCGCAGTTGGCGACCGGACAGTTGGCGGCGAAACAGTCGCTGAAGGAATCACAGATACAAACGTGGTTGGATTGATTCGATTGACAAGGATAACTCCAACGACTATCGCCACGCAACAAATCGCGAGGGCGACCAGCCCGCCTCCAACCCATAACCAAGTCAAAGATTGCGAGCGCGGCTGAACAGGAGGAATCGGCGGAGTATAAACCGGAGGCGGTTGAATCGGCGCTGGGCTTAGACCGGGCGGCGTATCTTCCACCCAATTCTGCCCGTCGAAGCGATACCATCCGCCAGTCTTCACTCCAATCTGCCACAACGTCCCGTCCGTGTCTGTGACCGTCATTTCGTTGACGCGGGTTTCGAATTCTTCGGCGGTGATACCGCCGTGTTCGAATTGATTTTTCAGATTCAAAAAGGTTTGCTGAGCTTGTTGGAAGTCCATGAGGATTCCTTTCTGCTATGGGGTGATATTGACGGTGATTTCAAAATCAGAGGGCGCAAACGGTTCGGGAGTTACGTTTACTTCCCAAGGCCGACGATAAATCAGCCGCAAATTTGTTGTCCCGGCGTTAGCGGCCTTGAAACAAAGCAATTGCAAGCCGCCACTGCCCGGTGGAAGGTTCTGTCCGTAACTATAGTCTGTTCCCAAATTAGTCAGCTTATCGGGTTCTATTTTATCCACCAACCATTCATAACCCGTTGAGGCGTTTTGATCCAATTCAACAAGCAAAAGTTCCCCGTTATTTAACTGGATAGTTTTTCCATTGGAGTCTGCATTAATCGAGCAGCCCGGCTGGCAGAAGGAATTATCCGGCGTTACAGACGGTGAAACGGGGGTTGCTGGAGGTGTGATTAAACTGCAAGCCAGCAAAATTAATAAGAGAACAGAAAAGGGCACAGTCTTTTTCATGGCTATATTTTGGATCAAAACTTGTTGAAGTTCGCGATCCCTCCCAATTTATGAAATGGATGCTTTATCTCAATTTTTCAGGCGGACGCGGCTTGCGCTGATTCGCTGTCAATTTTTCGGGCGGGGCAGGGACAAATTGCTCCAAGTGTTCAAATAAAGAAAAAGGTTCTTTGAGAATCTTTTCCAACATGGCAACAGCTTGACGTGTGGTGACGCTTTGCAAACTCACCTTGTCACCGTTTTTGTACCACCACAAGCATTGACCGGACTTACCTTGCATGATGCGGTTATAAAGACTGGCAATGCTTCCATCTTGCACTACCATAAAAGTTTTTACAAAGAGATGTGCGCACATATCGTTGAATTCGCATGCTTGTTCGCGAATGGACGCGCATGGAACGAATCCCTGCGGCGATGACTCAAGCGATCCCATTACGGTCAAATCATTAAGCGCCGATTCTACCTCATCGAGACGCGGCAGAGATAAACTAAGTGAGTGCCGGAAATATGCGGCGAGATTTTGGAACATGGCGAATGGTCGTCCTAATGCTTCAAAGACCGCGTCGGTTTGAAAAGCCGAATCGGATTGGCGAAGGATATCAATACAAGCCCACCAAGTCCATGCTTGAAGCGGAGACAAGTCAAACGCAACGGATGAATTTTTTGATTGAGCCGCGCCTAATTGCGATTGAACGATGGTCAGGATTTCATCAATCGGCGGCGCGGCTTGCACGCGGACATTCTCAACTTCGTTGGATAGTGCGACGGCGTGTTCGAGAGTCTTGCCTGAATAACAAATGGCAATATCAAATATATCTTCGGGCAGGATGAATGAAAGATTATTCATCGCGCGCGGCGCGGCGAGACGTTCCAATACAGGTTGCAAATCGGCGGGAAGAGAATCTAATTCGGCGGATGAATCGTCAGCGGACGCGATTAACGGAGTCAAAACTCCGGGCGCGGATTCAACTCTTTTAGCGAGACCAGCCCAAAGTCGAAGCGGGATGCGAGTATCGGTCATTGTCATCTGAACATCCCCGTCGCTAAATTGTCGCCCTTCATCGAATCGCCAACGTAATTGATGACGGCTTTGCCCGTGTCGGACTCAAGGGCTTCATCCATTTCGCCTTCGATGAATTTATCTTTCGCTTTGCCTGTGACCGCGTCATAAATTTTCAAGCCGGTACGCGAGCCTTTGGTCAAAACTTTCTTCGCCATTTTGTCGAGCGGCTTGCTGACGTTCTTCAAACTCAAAACGCTGGAAACCGTAGACACCACTTTATCTTTGATGGCGCGTTTTGTGTAATCCACGACAGCCGTTGTGACCGAACCTTTATCAATGCCTTCATCAACAGACAGCGCGACGCGTTTGATTAACTCATAAGATTTTTCGATAGCCTTGCCGCCGGGAACAAATTTTGCGCCGAGCGCAATCGCGACATCGGCAGTGGTTTCGACGCCGCCAAAAACTTTTCCCCAGTTGTCGTAGTAAGTGGTTTTTAATCCGGCCTTGAACGCGTTATATTTTTCCTCATCCATCTGCGAACGGATTTCTTCTTTCTTATCGAAATCCTGTTCCCATTTTTTATAATCGGCATCGCGTTGCGCTTGCGCGTCTTTGACTTCTGCTTGAATCTGCGCGTTATGGTTTGCCGAATCAATGATGTTCTGTTGATGCCGCGCTTCTCTTTGTAAATCGTATTTCGCTAAATCGTTCGGCTCGACCCATCCGCTTAATCTATGGTCGTACACCAGCCCTTGCGCGAGACTGCGCTCACATTCTTCGACCTTCGACTTTTCCACCCAACAATGACTATCCCCTTCGTCATACGGAAGTTTATACCAGACTCGACCCTTGTCATCCGTCGCACCGGGCTGGACTTCGAGTTGTCCCGTCTTCGAATTGATTTTCCAACCCTTTTGAATCCACTTCTGCTGATAAGCGGAGATTGCCTTCGATGAATTCACCGGCGCTGACGGAACAGACTTGCCGCCGCCCAACATCGAAATCATCCACGCGATCAATCCGCCCGCGACCGCGCCTGTGATTGGAATGATCGGCGTGCCAAGCAAGGATTGAAGCGTATTCAATACAACCGGATCAATCGGACTCGGATTGGGTTCAGGATTGGGTTTTGGATTCGGGTTTGGTTCTGGATTTGGATTCGGCGCGGGGTTAGGATTTGGATTCGGATTGGGATTTACATCCTGTCCGAGTCCATGATTGATTGCCGCCGCGTAAATCGCATCCGCAAATGGCGTGGCATTCAATTCATCTCCCGCCAAGCCTTCGGCGGGGCAATCGAATAAATCGCCAATGACAAAAACATAATTCCCCATTGACCACGCCAGCCAATCTTGAAATTTATAATTTCCATGCTCTGCAATATTGACTTTGCGATAAGCGGTCAGTCCGTGAAATGATTCGACGCTGTCATTCTTGTAAGCATTGCTTAGATATTTACTGGTTGCATCGGCTGTTGGAAAGAAAGTAATAACCGCGCTATTGGAGCGGTTGCCGCAAAACTGATCCGATGAATTGACTAGAACCGTTATGCCAAGTTGAGTCTGTCCATTCGAACTATGGACGTTGGACGCGCTTGCCCGCCAAGAACTGTCCCATCCCATAGACGCCGCCGCTTCATTGAAAACGTCAATCATCAGTTGTGACGGGTCTACGTTTTGAGCGCGAACGGGCGTGACCGTCACATTCAATGCCGCGCCGAGAAAGATTCCAATCAAGATAATAAGTGATACGCGAGTAAATTTATTCATGAGTCTCAAACGGCTTGCCGCCTCCGATTGAGAAAAATTCCCCCGACCAATGCAATCACAAAACTGAGACACAGTTGCGCGCCTGCCAACGAAAACGTGACCAGCCACGCCGAGTCTGATGATTGCGCCAGCGCCGGTAACAGCGCCGCGTTGACCAGTCCGCACAGCCAGCCAACGATGCTCGCCGCCAGCATAGCCAGAGAGCG
>JAJYOO010000188.1 GCA_021796155.1 Chloroflexota bacterium | reverse complement strand
AGCGTTAGATCATGCGCGTCTTTCCAGCGGCCGAGGCGCGCGTACGCTTCGATGAACGGCAGATACTCCGACAAATCGTCCGCGTGATACGGAATGGCAAAAGCTTGATCGCCGATCTTCGCGACCTGTTTCCAATCTCCAAGCTGGCGCGCCAAATCTGCTTTCTCAAAATAATAGCACCAGTTATGCAGCGGTTCGGGATACAAAAAATCCATCGGTTTAGCCGGTCGAGCCGGGTTTGGGATAATCTGCTTCATGTTCGATAAAGGCATGGCCTGCGCAGTCAAATACGGCACATCCAAAAATGGAAGCATCTGGATTTTAGCGGCATCCGTCACGGACTTGGGAGCAACCCACAAATCCTGATCATATTGCGGATTCAAAACGCGCACACATCCCGGCGGCTGGTAAGCGATGACAACAACATGGTCGGTTGTGCTGGAAAAATTCGTGACTCTAAAATCACTATTGATGGATTGCCCTGGCGCGAGGGTGAGCTGGTTTGATTTTGTGCGAACGTCAATATTCCAATTGAGATATTGCATCGGGCCCGAATGTGAGCCGGGGTTATACATCCAGTTGATCGGCGCGGTCAGCGAGTTATCGCTCGAATACTGGAACGGCATATCGCTCGAAAGCAAAACCGTTCCAGGCTGAAGTCCGGGCATGCGCCAGCTCAATTGCCAGAGATAATATCGTACAAGGTTCCAATCACTGCGAAACGAAAAACCAGCCTGAATTTGAAACCCGACAGCAAGAGCAACCAATAAACCAGCAATCAAAGACCGGCGCTCCAAGCTTGGAATCAATTCGAGCACACCAGCCAAAATCAAAGAGACACCCAATGCGAACGGCAGCGTAAAGCGGTCATACGGGAATTGAAGCTTGATTGTCAACTGGCTGAGCAAAAACGGAATCTGTGCGCCAAGGATGGCAATAAAACCAATGATCAGCCAGGTTTTCAAATCAAAACGATTTGAGTTTTCCTGCGAGTCGGTTTCCTCGGAATATGCCAATCGTTTTGAGAAATAAACCCAGCCTTCGAACGCGGCGATCAAAATCAACGCGTAGAGCAGAATCAATCTTATACCAAAGTCCTGCACGTTTGGAAGCTGGAAAATTTGCAGCCAGGCGTTGACAACGACAGTCAACCATTGATTCAAAATGGTTCCAATCAAACCGCCCCATGTTGAAATAGAAGCAACTTCGCCCGCGTTTACGTCAATGCCATAACGAAGCGAACGAGCAATGAAGAATCGCCAGTAAAGAAAAGTGATAAAGATAAAAATGAACGGAAGATAATACCAAACAAATCTCTTGAGTCTTTGACGAACGTCAGTATTTTCTTTTTGCAGCGCGATCCAAAGCAGGAACGGTCTCACGATTTCGAAGCCTGCGAAATATTCGGTCAGAAAAAGATTCGGCAAAGCCAGAATAATCGAGGCGGTTATCAAAGGCCAGCGATAACGATTTGACTCAACCGCTTTCACCATGAATGCAAGCGAGAGAAAGAAACAGGCCTCAACCCATAGATAATGTCCGTAGGCATTGGCAATCGTCTGCTGGCGAAAGCCCGGGTAAAGCAGGAAAAAGGCTGAAGTCCAGAAAGCGAGGCGCTGACGATTCGGCTGAATCGCGCGAATGGTCAACCAGAGGGTCACCGCTGAAGCCCAGCGCGCAAGCATCCCAAAAATCTGCCAGGCAAACGGACGCGGACCGATCAATGAAGTTGTTAGATCAACAAAATATGCGAGAGGCGGGCGGTCGTACGAATAGTATTTGACCAGCCCCGGCAGGCCATACGTGACTGGCATCCACGCAAAGCTCCAATCGTCCCAATGAAAACCTTGTTGAAACGCGAAGAGTCCGTACGCGAGAAATGTGAGGACGAGAAGAATGGCCGGGACAATCCAGACTTGAAAACGAAAAACATCCCTTCGCAAAACAAATCGATTCGTTTTCAATCTGAATTTTCCTTTTTGGCTGGCTGTTTGATGATATACACCGGCCTGTGTTTCACTTCCTGGAAGATATAGCCAACGTACACGCCGATAAAACCGAGCAGGATCATCAGTATCCCGCCCACGATGAGGGTGACGAACATCAACGAAATCCAGTCAGTCGTAAGGCCGGAGGTTTGCCCTCTTACCCAGAACGAAAACACGTAAATTATTTCCAACAGGGCCAGGCAAAGCAAAAGTCCGCCCATGCTGATGCCGATGTAGAGTGGAATCAGCGAGAATGAGAAGATGGCGTCCATGGCGAGACGGACCATTTTGCCAAGGGAATATTTCGATTTCCCGCCCACGCGAGGCACGGGCTTATATGGCAGGATGACCATCGAGAAACCAATGTATGAAACCAGGCCGCGCAGAAAGCGATGGTATTCGGGCATGGTCTTGAGCGCATCCACGGCCTGACGCGTCAACGCGCGAAAATCCGCCGAGGCGGGAACAATATAAGTGCCGCTGATTACATTGATGAGTTTGTAAAATGTGCTCGAAGTCCAGCTTTTGAACCAGGAAGGTTGGGCTTCGGACATGCGCTGGGTCTGGACAATGTCATAGCCCTGCTTCACCAAATTCAATAACTGCGGGATCACCTCCGGCGGATGCTGGCCGTCGCCGTCCATCGTGATGACGATATCGCCCGTCGAAGTATTCATCCCGGCAGTCAGAGCCGCCTGATGTCCAAAATTACGACTCAGGTCGAGGAAATGTACGCGTGGGTCCTTTTCCGCAAGCGCCGTCAAAACATCCAAGGTATCATCAGTCGAACCGTCGTTTACATAGAGAAAGCTGAAGTTGTAGGGCAAATGATCCACAATCGAGCAGATGTGTTCAAAGGTCTGTCTAACAATTTCGCCTTCATTGTAAACAGGAACAACAATGTCAACGGACAGTTGGGAATTTTGGGAAATACTTGGCACAAGTCCTCTGCTATTAAGGAAAATTGTACCATGCTAAACAAATCACGCTTAAAGCGTGACCCGCGACTAAAGCGGCTCGTTCGAGAGTTTCAACAGATAGTCGCCGTATGAATTCTGTTTCAACGGAAGCGCAAGTTCGATCAATTGTTCGTGCGTGATAAACCCAACGCGATAGGCAACTTCTTCCGGACAGCCGATCATCAATCCTTGCCGCTCTTCGACGGTCTGGACAAAGTTGGCGGCCTGCAAAAGCGTTTCATGGGTTCCAGCATCCAGCCAGGCGACGCCGCGTCCAAGCTGCTGGACGCGCAATTGTCCGCGTTCGAGATAGACGCGATTGAGATCGGTAATTTCCAGTTCGCCACGCGGCGATGGTTTTAGATTCTCAGCGATTCCCACAACTTTATTATCATAGAAATAAAGACCGGGCACTGCAAAATTGGAACGCGGCTTGTCCGGTTTTTCTTCGAGGCTGAGCGCGTTGCCCTCTTCATCGAACTCGATCACACCGTACTGCCGTGGATCGCGCACCGGATAGGCAAACACCTGCGCGCCTTCCTTCAACTTTGCCGCGTGGCGAAGATAATCCCACAAACCCGTGCCATAAAAAATATTGTCACCGAGAATCAAACAAACCGTATCCTCGGCGAGAAAATCTTTTCCGACAATGAACGCCTCCGGCAGACCGCGCGGCTCGGATTGCTCCGCGTACAAAAACGAGAGTCCCCATTTCTTTCCATCGCCGAGCAAGCGTTGGAATGCAGGCAAATCCTCAAACGAACTAATGACCAGAATTTCCCGGATGCCCGCCAGCATCAACATCGAAAGCGGATAATAGATCATCGGCTTGTTGTAAACCGGAAGGATTTGCTTGCTCACGCCCAACGTCAACGGATAAAGACGCGTGCCGCGTCCGCCCGCAAGAATGATGCCTTTCATGTTCCCCTCCGCGCGTAGTTTTTATCGAGCCAGTCGCTGAAGCCTTCCTGCTTCATGATGACTTCGACCCAATCCATGTGAGCCAGATACCATTGGACAGTGGCGCGCAAACCGCTTTCAATATCGTGCCTCGGTGTCCAGCCAAGTTCATTGCGGATTTTCGTAATGTCCATCGCATAACGCCGATCGTGACCGGGACGATCCGTGACGTGAGCAATCAATTCAGAATATGATGTTGTTGAAGGCTTCAGCTCGTCCAAAATGGAGCAGGTTTCATTTACAAGGTCAATGTTATAAGGCTGGTTGCCGCCGCCGATGTTATAGGTTTCGCCCAGCCTTCCATTTTTCAGAACAAGATAAATCGCCTCGCAGTGATCTTCCACAAACAACCAATCGCGGATTTGTTTTCCGTCGCCATAAACGGGCAGTGGCTTTCCCCGCAGCGCGTTCAAGATCATAAGCGGAATTAATTTTTCAGGATACTGATACGGCCCATAATTATTCGAACAATTCGTGATCGTCACAGGCAGGCCGTACGTGTGAAAATAAGCGCGCACAAGATGATCGGATGAAGCCTTGGATGCCGAATAAGGCGAACGCGGTTCATAAGGCGTTGACTCGGTGAATGCTGAATCAGACGCATCGAGCGACCCGAAAACTTCATCCGTTGAAACGTGATGGAATCTCATCCCGCGCGTTGATCCGTCCGCGCCCCAGGCTTGCCGCGCGGCTTCGAGAAGCGTAAACGTCCCAACAATATTTGTTTGAATGAACGGTGCGGGTCCGAGAATCGAACGGTCCACATGCGACTCGGCGGCAAAATGAACCACCGAATCAATTTGATGTTCCTGGAACAACTTGCCAATCAATCCCGCATCGCAAATATCGCCCTGAATAAAAGTGTGCCGCGACGCGTCGGGCAAATCCTTCAAATTTTCCAGACTGCCCGCGTACGTGAGCGCATCGAGATTGAAGACGCGGGCATCCGGCTCGGCCTTGAGCAAATAGCGCACAAAATTCGAGCCGATGAATCCCGCGCCGCCAGTAACCAGAACATTTCTCATCAGAACTTAAACTCCAGAATGGCTTCGATCACCTGCTCCTGCTCTGAACCGGTCAACACATTGTGGAACGGCAGGCGGATCAATCGGTCGCTGACATGTTCCGTCACCGGGCAATCGCCTTCCTCGCCGCCAAATTTGCGTCCCATATCGGAAAGATGAAGAGGCAAATAATGGAACACGCTGTAAATGCCGCACTCGCGCAGATACATGATCAATTTCTGCCGCAGATCGAGGTTGGGCATCAGCATATAAAACATGTGATATGACTGCTCGCAATCTTCCGGAATAACGGGCAATTGAACTTCGTGTTTCGCCGCCCAATTTTTCAACCCCGCCTCGTAGGTGTGCCACAAATTCTTTCGGTGGTTTTGAATTTTCTCGCGCTGTTCCAATTGGCCGTAAAGAAACGCGGCGAGAATGTCGGATGGCAGATACGAAGAGCCAATGTCCACCCATGTGTATTTATCCACTTGCCCGCGAAAGAAGCGCGAGCGGTTGGTTCCTTTTTCACGGATGATCTCGGCGCGTTCGATAATCTTCGGATCGTTGATGAGCAGTGCCCCGCCTTCGCCGCTGGTAAAGTTTTTCGTCTCGTGAAACGATTGAGCCGCCAGCGCACCAAATGTTCCAAGATATTTACCCTTGTATTTTCCAAACAACCCGTGCGCGTTGTCTTCGACAACAGCGATACCATGCTGATAGGCAACCGCGAGGACTTTGTCCATTTCACAGCC
>JAJYOO010000187.1 GCA_021796155.1 Chloroflexota bacterium | reverse complement strand
GCGGTCTCGATTGTTTTCAAAATCGAATAAAGGCTATACGCTGTGTCATCTTGAAATTCGGTTTTTGCTTGGGGCGAAATTAGGATGGTAGCTATTCGTCCGCCAGCCAGTTTTGGAAGACCACAACACGAATGATTTCCCTGCCCCTCATCCCAGGTCAGGATGATAAGGTAAGGCTTGCCAGTCGCATCCAGCGCGGGTTGCAGTTGTGTCATCAATTTTTGAAGCCAGCCATCCGCAACGGATACTTCGCAGTCGTGCGCATCGTTGCACAGATTCGGGGTAATGAACAAGAAATTCGGAAGCGCGCCCGCCGCAATGTCCGTGGAAAGCTGCGTGAGCGGGACGATGCTGCGATTGCAGCGCGTCGAATCCAAACGAATCGGCTGGAAATAGATGAACGGATTATGCTTCATGGCATAACCGTTATAGTCAGATCCCGCGAAACACGGCGACGGCATATCTTCCTGATACGTTTTCCACGTCCGACCGCTGGCTTCGATTTGATCCGGCAGTGATGGCTCGTTGACGTTGCACTTTGTGCAATCAAAATTGATTCCAAAGGTGTCGCCGCCGATCATGGCAAGATAATTTGGCAGGCTCGGATGTGTAACTGCGTAAAGCTGTGTGAGCAGCGTATATTTTTGCGCCAGTTGATTGAAATACGGCATCTTCGAATTCCCAATGACTGTGCCGAACTCTTTATTCTCGAGCACGACAATTACAACATGTTCAAAATCAGGGACAAGCGGAACCGGCGTCGGCGTCACGGTTGGCGTATCCGTTGTAGCAATCGTCGGTGTGAAAGATGGAACAACGATGATCGGGGGAATCGTTGGGCTGGGAGCAACAGGCGCGGAACCGCACGCTGTCAAAATCAATATCGGCAGGAGCAGGGCAGGAAGCAAACGACGAAGAGCCACAAAATTCTCCTTTTCTATTCGAATGCGAAACATCGCAATTATACAATCATGGCAACGAGTCAAAAATCTTGCTACAATCAATGGTAAGTCAGATTGCCGCGCCTTCGGCGTGCCTCGCAAAATCCGCCTACCGAATTGAAGGAGGAAGCCTGCATGGAAATCAAAGTTGTAAAGATTGACAAGCCCGAGCCGATCAACTTTATTCTCGGCCAATCGCATTTTATCAAGACCGTGGAAGATATTCACGAAGCGCTTGTCACCGCCGTTCCGGGAATCAAATTTGGGCTGGCGTTTTGCGAGGCATCGGGCAAATGTCTCGTGCGCTGGACAGGAACAGATGACACCATGATCGAACTGGCGAAGAAGAACGCGATGGCAATCGGCGCGGGACATTCATTCATCCTTTTTCTGGCGGATGGATTTTATCCAGTCAATGTGTTGAACACAATCAAGTCCGTGCCGGAAGTGGCGCGCGTTTTTTGCGCGACGGCCAACCCGGCAGATGTGTTGGTCGCGGAAACCGATCAGGGACGCGGCATTCTCGGAGTTGTGGATGGCTTCTCGCCAAAAGGCATCGAAGACGCGGACGGCATTGCCTGGCGAAAAGATTTTCTCCGGATGATCGGATACAAGCTTTAGCTGTATCTGCGGACACATCAAGTGTAGGCCGCTCTCTAGCGCCCAACACCATTAGCCCAAATGGGTGAAGTCCGTGTTTTGAATCAACTGTTAGAATGACTTCTGCTTGAGGTCGAAATGACAAATACCCGCGCTCCCAGTCGAATCATCCCGCGCGCGTTCCCGGGCATCAGCCCCGGCGAAGTGGAAGAACTGATCTCCAACAGCAAGATCAATTCCTACCCAGTCAACGCGGTGCTGTGCCGTGAGAATAGCATCGAGCATACGTTTTACATGATCCTCGACGGCGAAGCGGAAGTCAGCAAGGTGGTCAATAACAGCGAATCGCGCCTGCTCAAAACGTTGAAGGCGGGAGACTTTTTCGGCGAAATGGCATTGATCCACAATGCGCCGCGCGCCGCAACCGTCTCAGCGAAAACACCGCTGGTCGTTCTTGAAGTACAAAAGGATGGCTTCGAACGCGTTCTCAAACATTCGAGCAGCATCGCGATGGCAATGGTCAAAGAGATCAGCAACCGCCTGCGGCAAAACGATGAACTGGCAATCGAAGATTTGCGGATGCGCGCCGGGGAACTGGCGGAAGCGTATCAAAAACTTGCAGAACAGGATTTGGCACGCCGCGAATTTTTGACGAATGTCGCGCACGAACTCCGCACACCGCTGACGGCCGCCAGTGGTTATCTTCAAATTCTGCAAAAGGGAATGTTGAGCGGCGAGCAGTTAAACACCGCAATAAATACCGTCTCGCGAAATGTGGAACACATCGCTTCGCTGGTCAACGATATTTTATTCCTGCAAGAGATCGAACTGGTGCTGCCCGAATTCCAGGCTGTGGATATGGTTGAAGTGACGCGCTCGGTAATAGACAAGTACGCGAAAAAAGCCGAAGAACGCCGCGTCCGGCTCAAGGTCAGGAATGAACGAAACGTACCAAAAGTCGCGGGCGATTCAAAATCGCTGGAGCGCACATTGACCGCACTCGTGGACAACGCCGTCAAGTTCAGCCCGCGCGGCGGCGACGTTGAAATCTGTTTCAATGCGCGCGGCAACCAACTCAGCGTCGCTGTTGAAGATCACGGCATCGGCATTGCGCCCGAAAATCGAACGAAAATCTTCGACCGCTTTTATCATCTCGAAAAAAGCGGCGACGACTTATTCGGCGGGCTGGGGATTGGGCTTGCCATCACGCGGCAGGTCATCGAACAGCATCATGGAAAATTGGAGGTTGAAAGCCGGCCCGGTCACGGAAGCACATTCACGATTCTTTTGCCCGTTTGGCGTTAGTTGTGTGTTCTTTCAGTGTTGTGTCTAAATCTTTTACGAGGTGAAAATGAATAGAAATGCTTTACCGTTAGTCGTTTTGATTTGCGTCAGCATGTTGGCGTGCAGTTTAGTCAACAGTATCACATCCGCGACCGGCAATTCCAATCAAGGAATGCCAGGCACGAACCCACCCGCTCAAACATCTCCATCTTCGCCAACGCAATCCTCATCGCAATCTTCGTCCAGCGGACCCTGTTCCAATCTTTATTATCCAGTCAAAACAGGCGCTACCTGGACCTACCAGATCAGCGGCCTGCCAACCGGCACATCAACCTATGTTGACACTGTCACCGATGTACGCTCGAATGGATTCACCGACACCGCTGTATTTGACAATAAATTGATGCGCGCCTCGCAGTGGTCTTGCACAGCCGATGGCCTGCTGGAACTTTCTCTGGGCAATGCAGCGGCCATTACTGCCACCAACACTCAAGCCCAGTTTACGGTCACAAATTCAAGTGGCGTAACCCTGCCGTCCAATATCGCCGCCGGCCAGAGCTGGTCCTATAAGCTGGACATACAGGGAACGATGAGCTTACAAAACAACGCGGTACAAACCCAGGGAACAACCAGCTATCAGATAAATGCTCTGGGCAATGAAAGTGTGACCGTTCCCGGCGGAACGTTTAATGCCATGAAACTCCAAATAAGCGGTACGTTCGACATACAGGTTTCGATCCAGGGCCACGCCATGCCATTTAGTATTCCAATTACCGCAACGGCCTGGTATGCACCAAACGTCGGCATGGTAAAGCAAGTGGAAAGCGCCAACATGATGGGCAATGCTGTCAACGCCACGACAGAGCTGCAGAGTTACAACATTCCGTAAAAAGAATAGAATGACAAAATCCCGACTCAGTGCGAGTCGGGATTTTGTATATCAGTTTGAAAATTCGACCTTCAACTTTTCTTCTTTACCATAATAAGATCTCGCCGAGAAAGGCGGATCACCACGCTTCATTTTATGGACTCTGGACAACAAGATCGGCAGATCTTCCACGACCGGTAAATCTTTTATCGCTTCATACCGGACCCATTCAGCGGCTCCCTCTTTGGACGGTTTTGGCTCGCCCTCAAGACTTTCTCCGCCAAAAATATACAAGCAGATGCCGATTTCTCCAGCATCCACAATAACGGTTCCGCACAACCATAATTCGACCTTGAGTCCGGCTTCTTCCATCAACTCGCGCCTTGCCGCGGACAAAACATCCTCACCGCGTTCCACGTGTCCACCAATACCGTTATATTTCCCAGCCCACAGGCGCTTCGTCGGCGCGCCTTTGAGCAGTAAATAAGCACCGCTGCGTCGCAAAAGAATCATCGTGCGCGGGATGAGCATATAACGGTCACGAGTAACGCCTTGGTCAGATTGGGGCATGTTCGACGTCTCCACGGGAAAATTGAGTACAGAAACAAAGCGGGTTGTCACTTGAATTATAAAGGCGAAGGGTTACAATAACCAAATCACATGAACGAACCTTTGACCAATCAACTTTCCCGTTGCACCTGTTGCCCACGCAATTGCGGCGTGGATCGCATCGCAGGCAAGCTCGCAGTCTGTAAAATCGGCGCGGAGATTCGCGTTTCTCATATCGGTCTGCACTTCGGCGAAGAGCCACCTATTTCCGGCACGAAAGGATCAGGCACGATTTTCTTCGCGGGATGCAACCTGCGCTGCATGTTTTGCCAGAATTATCAGATCAGCCAGGAGTTTCAGCGATGTTCAACTAAAACTTTGACAGTTGACGAACTCGCCGATGAAATGCTGCGGCTTCAATCCATCGGCGCGCATAACATCAACTTCGTCTCGCCATCTCACATGATTTTTCAGATGGCGGATGCAATTGTTGCGGCAAAGCAAAAAGGACTCGCCATTCCGGTCGTTTACAACACGAACGGATACGATTCCGTGGATGCGCTTCGACAAATCCGCGGCCTGGTGGATATTTATCTCCCCGACATCAAATATATGGACAACTCGCTTGGCAAACGATATTCAGCCGTGCTCGATTATGCGGAAGTAATCCCCGGCGTTCTTCAAGAGATGCTGGATCAGCTCGGTCATTTGCAATTAGATAACGATGGCATCGCCACGCGTGGACTGCTGGTTCGCCATCTCGTGTTGCCGAATCAGCTTGAGAACAGCAAACGATGTCTCAAGTTCCTGGCAGATTTATCGCCGGAACTTTTCGTCAGCATCATGTCACAATATTCGCCTCAATACAAAGCGAGCAAATATCCAGAGATCAATCGGACTCTGACAGAAGCTGAATACGATGAGATTACGGATTACGCGCTTGATCTGGGGCTGGAGAATGCTTTCGTTCAAGAACTTGAAAGTCAGGAAAAGTGTTTACCTGATTTTGCACAGGAAAGTCCTTTTGATTTTGCCTAAGAACCAATTCCCCAGGAGGGTGCGCTATGGCTCACTCAAATACAGTATTCTTTGGCTGTAACTACAACGACAAGAAAATAAAAGCACAATTTGACAGTCTCAAGCGTCGAATTGAGCATGATACTGCCTTATCGTGCGTTGTGATTGATAAACGCGGCCATAAGCCTGCCCGCGATCTATGACAAGATATCAAGTTATATATCGAAGATTCGACAGCCTGCGTTTTTGACTTAACGGGCTTTCGTCCAAATGTTATTCTTGAATTAGGATATACCCTTTCGATAAAGGTAGAAGATCAGGTTTATATTACCTTCCGAAAACGCAAGAGCAAGGGGAAGATGCCAACTTGGCTTTTGTCCGATATTGGACCCTTGAATCGACACGAATATATCAATGTACCTGCTCTAGAAAA
>JAJYOO010000186.1 GCA_021796155.1 Chloroflexota bacterium | reverse complement strand
GGGAGAAAAGGATCCCACCTTCGAGCGTGTCCGCGAGATCCAGAATATTCTGCGAAACAACAACGTTCCGTTTGCTGAAGAGGTCCACGCGGATCTTGAGCACGAATTTCCAACCGACTTTGCAACATCTTTCGATAAGGCGATTGACTTTATTTTCAAGGAGCAAGAATGACCAAACACGATCTACCCAAAGCCTATGATTTCAAATCCACCGAGTCCCGCATCTACGAGATGTGGGAGAAAGGCGGATATTTCAAGCCATGGAATGACCCGAACAAGAAAGGCTTCGATCCGAACGTCAAGCCGTTCGTCATCTCCATCCCGCCGCCCAACGTAACGGGCGAACTTCATCTCGGCCACGCTATGTTTGTCAGCATGGAAGATTTGATGATTCGCTATCACCGCATGAAGGGCATTCCCACACTTTGGGTGCCCGGTTCTGACCACGCGGGCATCGCTACGCAACTCATGGTGGAGCGTCATTTATTGAAAACCGAAGAAGTGACGCGCGAAGAACTTGGCCGCGAAGAATTCATCAAACGTACATGGGATTGGAAGAAAAAATATGGGAGCATGATCACGACTCAGATTCGACGTCTTGGCGCATCCTGCGACTGGGACCGTGAACGCTTCACTCTGGACGAGGGGCTGAGTCGGGCAGTCCGGGAGGCTTTTGTGCGCCTCTACGAAAAGGGACTCATCTATCGCGGTCCGCGACTGATCAACTGGTCACCAGGACTCAAGACCGCCGTCTCAGATTTGGAAGTGGAATACAGCGAAGAAGAAGCCACACTGTATTACTTCAAATACATGTTGAAGGATTCGAACGATTTCATTCCTGTGGCAACTATTCGTCCCGAAACCATTTTGGGCGATACCGCGGTGGCTGTGCATCCGGATGATGAACGCTATAAAAAATATATTGGCAAAACTGCCATCGTGCCGATCATCGGGCGCGAGATTCCGGTGATCGCGGATGAATACGTCAGCATGGAATTCGGCACCGGCGCGTTGAAGATCACGCCGGGCCATGATCCAAATGACTATGCCATCGCACAGCGACACAATTTGCCGATCATATCGGTGTTGGATCAAGCGGCGAAGATCAATGAAAACGGCGGCCCATATAAGGGTCAGGATCGATTCGAATGCCGCGAGAATTTGTGGAAGGATATGAAGGCCGCAGGACTCGTCATCAAGACTCAGCCATACACGACAACCATCCCGCGTTCACAGCGCGGCGGAGAAATCGTTGAACCCATGATCTCGACTCAATGGTTTGTCAAGATCGAACCATTGGCAAAGGCCGCGCTCGAAGCCGTGAAGGATGGACGAATCAAAATCGTGCCGGAGCGATTTGAGAAGGTGTATTACAACTGGCTCGAGAACATCAAAGATTGGTGCATCAGCCGCCAGCTTTGGTGGGGACATCGTATCCCGGTATGGTATTGCCCCGATGGTCACATGACAACCGGCCGCTCGGACCCGACGAAGTGCAGCACGTGTGGATCGACTCAACTCACGCAAGATCCCGACGTGCTTGATACATGGTTTTCATCCGGCTTGTGGCCGTTCTCGACGCTGGGCTGGCCCGATGAAACGCCGGACTATAAATATTTTTATCCGACATCCTATATGGAAACGGGCTACGACATTTTGTTCTTCTGGGTAGCGCGCATGATCATGGATGGCTTGGAGTTTACAGATCAGATTCCATTCCACACTGTGTATCTGCATGGTTTGATTCGCGATGAACACGGACGAAAGATGTCAAAGACGTACGGCAATGTGATCGATCCGTTGATCGTCATGGACGATTTCGGCACAGATGCATTGCGCTTTACGCTTCTCGTGGGTTCCACGCCAGGCAATGACATGAATCTGTCGCTGAAGAAAGTGGAAGCGAATCGCAACTTTGCCAATAAATTATGGAATGCGGGAAGGTTTGTGATAAATGCTATCGCTTCGCTGGACGATGGACCGAAGACGGTAGACCGTGCCACTGTCCACGGTCAACTGTCTGTCGTCAACTGGACGCTCGCGGACAATTGGATTTGGGCGCGGCTCGAACAACTCATCCGTGACGTGGAACGTCTCTTCCAGAATTTCCAATATGGAGAAGCCGGGAGGCAGATCTACGAATTTTTCTGGTCCGATTTTGCGGATTGGTATGTGGAAATTGCCAAAGGACAATTGGCGAAAGATGAAACGAGATATTCGACTGTGCTCAATCTTGCGCGCATCCTCGACTTATCTTTGAAACTGCTTCATCCTTTTACGCCTTTTGTCACTGAAGAGATTTGGGATCATCTACACGGCGCTTTGTTGGATTCTCCATTATCAGATTTTGCTAAAGAGTGGACTGAGACTCTGATCATTTCGCGTTGGCCTGAACCACTTGAGGCTGATAGTCTGGAAGATTCAATCATTACTGACTTTACGCTGATTCAAGACATCGTTCGCAACATCCGCAATCTGCGCGCGGAGAAATCGGTTGCTTTATCAAAACGTATCGCGGCGATAGTCGCGGCGGGCGAGAAGACCTCGTTGTTAGAATCGCAGAAATCTGTTATTGCATCTTTGGCAGGTTTGGACGAATCCCAATTCACGATTCGGGATTCGCTTCCATCAAAGCCACAAGATAGTGTGGCGCTTGTGGTTGGCGCGGTTGAAATTTACATTCCGTTAGCTGGCATGGTTGATCTCGCTGATGAAAAGGCGCGGCTGGAAAAAGAATTGAAAGATGCCGAATTACAGATTGATCGTTTGGAAAAACTTTTGTCCAGCGATTTTGCGAACAAAGCCCCGGCGTCAGTTGTTGCGAAGGAGCGCGAAAAGTTGGCCGCGTTCAAGGAAACAGCGGAGAAGTTGAAAGCACAGTTGAAGTAACGGATTATGGCGCACGAATGAGTGCGCCATAATTTTTTATGTGACAAAATCTTTCAAACCAAAGATGTTCGTCATTTGACGACCTTCTTGAGATGAATTAACGTAGACGGGAAATTTCAAGAAGGAGAATAAACCATGGCAATGAAAATCAAAGAAGACTGCATCGCGTGCGGTGCATGTGTACCGGAATGCCCGACCGAATCCATCAGCGAGGGCGATGGCATTCTGTACGTCATCAATCAGGACACCTGTGTCGAATGCGAAGGTCATTATGACTCACCGCATTGCGTCTCGGTTTGCCCTGTTGAGTGCATCGTCAAGGCCGAGTAGTTAACGCTTGGAACAAATTTACAATGGAAATTCCTGTTCGTTAATTGAATAGGGACGTCCGCTATTTCTTTTTAGCAGACTGTTTTGTTGGTTTGGGTCGCTTGCCATTGGAAGAAACAATGTCGGGCGACTCTTTTTTAACCAGAGATGGAACATTGGCAGTCAGCCATCCCGGTTCGCGGACGCGTTCCTCGTGCATGCGGCGCAGACGTGCTTCCATGACGGCAGAACGTCCGAGGTACCCAACCAGCTTGTGCGGGTCCTGACGGTCCACAACTGGCAAACGGCCAATGTCGTGACGCAGCATCTTGTGTACCGCATCTTCCAGCAATTCATTGGTAAATGTCACGACAGGTTCGTTATTTCCAGCCTCAAGAACCGTCTGTGTATCGGCAGCCTTTGCGGCTACAGTTTTTGTAATATCGCCCCACGTAATGATCCCAACTAGTTGATTCTTTTCGTCCACAATCGGAAAGCCTTGATGATGTCCAAGTTCGCCGCGTGCAATTTTGTCAGCCAGTTCGCTGACTTTCATCGTGCTTGGGACGGCTCCCGGATTGCGATCCATCACTTCGCCAACGTCAATTTGCTGGAGGATGTCCGCTTCATAATCCTGAGGGATGCGGAGTCCGCGGCGAGCCAGCTTTTCCGTCATGATCGAATTTCGCATCAGATACAATGCCACGCCGTCAGCGATGACACAAACCAACATCAGCGGCAGGATGCCGTTATAGTCACGGGTGATCTCAAAGGCGAAGATGATCATTGCAAATGTTGCGCGTGCAGATGACCCGAAAACGGCAGCCATAGCGACCACTGCACAGGCTGCAGGCGATAGATGTGCCCCCGGAATAATTTGATTGACGATCATCGCAAACGCTCCGCCCATCGCCGCCCCGGACATGAACATCGGGGCCAGCAAACCGCCCGAAGTCCCGGAGCCGAGCGAGATGACTAGCGCCAGGGCTTTAAAGAACATGATCAACAACAAAGTCGAAAGCGCCAATCGCGCGTTCAAAATGTCTGTGATCGTGCCATAGCCAACGCCTAATACACGCGGCACAAAGAATCCGATAACGCCAAGGAAGAGTGCGCCGATGGCGGGCCACCAGAGTTTGTCAATGGGCAAACGATTGAACTGATCCTCCACCCAATACAAAGAATTGCTGAATACCATGCCCATCAAGCCGCATAACACACCGAGAACAAGATAATATGGCAAGGCAAACGGCATACCGAATTCAATTGGTTGAACCGAGAATAGCGGCCCCGCGCCGATCAAGGCAACGTGAACGACCGTTGCCAGAACACTGGAAATAACCAGAGGAATGAATGAGCGCGCTTTGTATTCAAACAACAACAACTCGATAATCAACACAACTGCCGCGACGGGCGTATTGAACGTCGCAGCCATTCCAGCCGCCGCACCGCAAGCCAGTAGCACCTTTCTTTCCGAAGCTGTGGTGTGGATCAACTGTCCAATGAGTGAGCCGATCGCGCCGCCGGTCTGGATGATGGGGCCCTCAGCGCCGAACGGGCCGCCTGTCCCGATTGCGATGGCGGCGGAAAGAGGTTTCAGAATCGCGACGTTGGGTTCGATGCGGCTCTTGTTGATCAAAACAGCTTCCATTGCCTCCGGGATGCCATGCCCCTTGATCTTTTCCGTTCCATATTTTGCCATGATGCCGACGATCAATCCACCGATGGCCGGGACGATGATCACCAGCCAGCCTAAAGAGTTCGATGTGATCGTGGGGAGCTTGAGGGAAAGTTCATGGTAGTAAACCAGGTTCGTGATGATTGCGATCAATGAATAAAGGATGTAGGCAGTCGCTCCGGCCAATAACCCGATCAAAGCAGATAAAATTGAAACCAATAATATGCGGAAATCTCCGGTTTGGCTGTCATTAAGCGTATGTTTATAATCAAGACTATTCCGTTCAACCATTTTTATATATCCTTCGTAAGATTTTGATTTGATATTATATATCGTAAGGCGATATAATTCAATAATGGCATGGCGCAAGCAAATTAGGAGAATCTAATGGCCCCAATAAAGCAATCTGAATATGAAGCGCTGGCTACGTTCCGTTATTCGTTGCGGCAATTCCTGCGGTTCAGTGAAGAGGCCGCTCAATCTGTTGGCTTGACACCCCAACAGCATCAGGCATTGCTGACGATCAAAGGTTTTCCTAACCGCCAGCAGATCACGATTGGTGAACTCGCTGAACGTTTACAAGTCAAGCATCATAGCGCCGTGGAACTGGTCAATCGTTTGGTTGCAGACGGTCTCGTTCTGCGCGAAGGCTCGGAAAAAGATCGCCGTCAGGTCTTTGTCATTCTGACGGACCGCGGCACAAAGCTTTTGGAACAGCTTGCGGCCACCCATAAGCAGGAATTGCGGCGTATTGGTCCGCAGTTGAATCAAATCCTCGAGATCTTGTCGAATGATAAGTAAACCCTAATTTTTGAGTTGACATTGCGG
>JAJYOO010000185.1 GCA_021796155.1 Chloroflexota bacterium | reverse complement strand
GGATTCCATCCTTTCGGAACTCTTCCGTTTTCAAGCGACTCTAAAGCCGCGACATCTTCCGTCAAAACGAGATACGTTTCGCGTCTACCCTCGACTTGTACCGGCGTGAACATCCCAGACTCTTTCCACTTCCCAAGCAGACTCTTCATCTCCGCGACCGAATAATTTTCCCGCATGTAATTATGCAGTTCGCCCCGTATGCTTCCCTCTTGTTTCAACCCCATGAACGCAACTAATTTACGTGCAAAGAATATTTCCGTTTCCTTTTCGCCTGCCACATAATCAAATTTTTTCGGCGCGATATTCTCGCGAAAATCGTAGACGCGTTCAAACCCATCGCGATGATGAATCATCAATTCGCCCGAAAGCCACATGTCGAACAGCGCCAGCGAAGTATCCTTGCGCCCGCGATAATTCCCAGAGACCGCGTTCCCATCCACATCGCGATTTCCAAGCGGACCGCGTGCACGCAACTCCGCTCGCACTTGATCGAATAAGCCATCGTGCGTAAAGACAAAATCCTCGACGCGTTTTTCATGCGAACGCCTTTCCATATGGACACGCCAATATGGCAATTCGCTTATCGGATAAACAAATAGTCCGCCGCCGTAATCAAAGAACTCGCGATCTTTATACAGAACCTGTTGAAGATATCCCGGTTTGTAATTCAAGACACGACTATGCAACACAATATCCTGGCTGCGCGCAACTACCACAAGCGGATCAAGCTGAACTGCTTCGCAAGTGCGAAGCGCTTCAGCTGTTCCCTTTTTGCCTTTCCATCTTCGTCCCGGCCATAGGCCCTGACGTCCCAGCACAAAACGGCGAGCTGTTTGCTTTGATATAACAATTGGATTCATGAATTGATTCGATCTCCGCGCGTGGTTGGAATAGATACAACTAAAAAGTGAACATCATTTTGTGACTTGTTACAAAATTGATGGCGAACTCCCGGCGCGATTTCCAATCCATTTCCCTTTTGCACTTTCACTTCATGATCTTCGAAGACCATCGTCCCTTCGCCCTCAAGAATGTAGAAAAATTGTCGCGCGATATTATGAAAGTGCATCGCTTCCGCCCCACCGGCTGGGACGCGTTCTTGTATGATGCTGACGTCATCTCGTTTTAGCAGATGCCAGCCATCGCAAATCTCTCCCCAAATGTAATGCTCTGCGTTTTCAACAGAGATCGGTAATGTCATAAGGCGTTAGGTTCAGCTTTTGCTTTTTCCATCAATCGGCAAAAGGAACATAATCCGGGTGCAGATGTAGGCTGTCCGCAATTGGGACAAGGATGCAGATGTGTTTTCTCTTCGTTCTGCTCGACAAACAATCCGCCTGTTTGACGCGCTTCGAGAAAACGCAAATAAAAAGTCAGCTTCGAGCCAGGACGGTCTGTCTCAAGTTTGTTGAGCAATTCTTTGTAATAGATCGAAGTCGAACCTTCAGCGAACGGGCATTCTTCATAAATATATTCGATGCCGCGCAGAAGCGCATACGCTGTCATCTCGCGTTCGTAAAAACGGCAGAGCGGCTTGACCTTGCGCGCCAAGCCATCCGCTGAGGAAAGAACCGGGCCTTGTCGCAACAAATATTCGCCCGACCACGAAAGCGTATTTCCAAAAAGGACAGCCGCTTCATCATCGAGGTTGTGACCTGTTGCCAGCACATCATAACCAAGATCGCGCGCGATGCGATTCATCACATGACGCTTGGTCAGTCCACAGACCGAACATGGCTTGCCATGTCCGCGGTGGCTGATCTCTGCTAGCATCGGAATTGGTTGCCCGTATTCTTTTTCAACATCAACGACATGAAGCTTGAGATTGTTTTCGTTCGCGAACTCTTCAGCGAGACGATGCGACTCGGATGAATAGCTTACGCCGCCATCAATGCCGAGGCCGATATAAAGTCCGTCTGCTTGATAACCAAGTCTGACGAGAATATCCCACAACGAAAGCGAATCTTTACCGCCCGAAACCGCAACGAGGATTTTATCGCCGCGATCAAACATCTGATATTTTTTGATGAAGCGCTCGGTCTGCTCTGGAATCCATTCGAGATAATGTTCCTTGCACAGAGCCAGCCTGTGCTGGCGCATGTTGACCGAAGCCTTCGCACCACATTTTCTACATTTCATAAGATATACCGTTAAGCGATATTCGTTATTCGTAATTTGGCAGTCGGGAGTCGGGTTTCGAATATCGAATATCGAAACTCGAATTTCGCTTCTCGGCTCCACCCGAAATTACAGCGACCAACTTAATCACATCGCCGTCTTTCAGAATTTCGTCTTCAAGAATCATCTCGCCGTCGCGCGTAGCAATGACCGACTCTGGATTGACGTTGCATTTCTCCAAAGAAGAAAGCAGCGTCATTCCCGGCTTCACTTCATATTCCTTATCGCGCAAAATCAATTTGACCGTCATACTTTCCTTGATTGGCAGATTCTATCATACGCTAATTTCTTCAGCTTTCATCCTTCATCTTTTATCCTTGACTCTATATCTTCTTCCCTGTACCATGTAAACATGCGAATCGGCATGATGGTGGACGTTTACAAACCGCACGTCAGCGGAATCACAAATTACATTAACATCAACAAACGTTATCTCGAAAAAGCGGGACACGAAGTATTCGTGTTCACATTCGGCGATCAGGATTTTCAGGATGACGAGCCGCGCGTTGTCCGTTCGCCAGGCCTGCCGTTGGTGGACACGGGCTATTATCTTTCCTTCCGTCACACCATCGCCGCCAAAAAATTATTGCAAACGATGGACATCGTCCACGTTCATCATCCATTTTTGAGCGGACGTCTTGCGATTCGATATTGCCAGCCGCTTCGTATTCCGATTGTTTTCACGAATCACACGCGTTACGATCTTTATGCTCAAACTTATTTTCCGATCGTTCCAGAAGAAATCAGCGACGGATTATTACAGGCTTACATGCCACCATTTTGCGAAGCGATGAGTCTTGTGGTTTCACCATCTGCGGGCATGGCAGATATTTTGCGCGATATGGGCGTGACGAGCCGCGTCGAGATCATTCCGAACGGAGTTGAACTGCAACATTTCTATAAAGCCAAGCCATACACCCGCGCTGATTTTGGATACACAAAAAATGATGTGCTGCTGATTTATGCTGGCCGCATCGCACCCGAAAAGAATTTATCGTTCTTGCTGCAAGCCTTTGCCGGAGTTACTCATGCGCTCGATCATGTCCATCTCATCATCGTCGGCGGCGGACAAAAACAAGTCGAGGACGAAATCCAACAACTGGTCGCGGCACTTAACCTTCAACATCGCGTCCGCTTCACAGGCATGGTCCCGTATGACGAATTGCCATTCTATCTCGCCATGTGCGACGCGTTCGTCACTGCCTCCGTTACGGAAGTTCACCCGCTTTCGGTGATTGAGGGCATGGCATCGGGACTTCCCGTGCTTGGGATTCAATCGCCGGGAATCAGCGACACGATTGAGGATGGCAAAACCGGATTTCTCTCAACGGATGATTTGCCCGCTTTCACGGCCAAGCTCACGCGTCTTTGTCTGGATGCGAGCCTGCGCGAGCAAATGGGCGACGCGGCCCGCCAAGCATCGACCCGTTATGCCATCGAACGGACGACGCATACCATGCTCGAGCAATACGAACGTTTGGTATATGCATCACGCCCCATCAAAGAACGCTGGGATGTCCGCCTGCGCGGCATCTTGGAGAAATTTTTGCAATGATTCACGATCATTTTATAAATGTCTCCCTGAGCGAAGCACAGCAAAGTCGAAGGGTCTCGAATATCTTGTTACGAGACTCTTCGGTCGCTTCGCTCTCTCAGAGTGACATAGAAATTTGTTCACAATGACCGCTCGTAATCAACGCATTGGTCAATGGGGCGAGCAAGCCGCGGCGGATTATTTATCCGCCAAGGGTTATGAGATCATCGCGCGCAATGTCCGCATGCCATACGGCGAGATTGATTTGATTGCACGGAAAGACGGCTTTACGATTTTTGTCGAAGTCAAAGCGCGGACATCGTCTTCGCTTGGACCGCCGGAGATCGCGGTCACGCCGAGGAAACAACAGCACATGTTATCCTGCGCTGAACATTACGCCCAACAAAACGAAATTGACCACTGGCAGATTGATGTCATCGCCGTGGAAGAGGTAAATGGCAAACCAGAGATTGTCCATTTTGAGAATGCAATTTCGTAAATCGGAAATCGATATTCGGAATCCGGAAATGATGAACGAATCTCGAATATCAAATATCGTCTTGGAGTTATGAAGATAAAACAACCTCCTCTCATTCTCCTCGTCGGTCCAACCGCCGTTGGCAAAACGGAAATCGCGATTCAACTTGCTGAAAAAATCAACGGCGAGATCGTCTCGGCGGATTCGCGTCTCTTCTACCGCGGCATGGACATCGGCACTGCCAAACCCACGCGCGAAGAACAAGCGCGTGTTCCACATCATTTGATTGATATTGCCAATCCAGATGAAATTTTATCGCTGGCTGTATTTCAGCAAAAGGCACGAGAAGCGATTGTCGATATTCATTCGCGCAACAAATTGCCATTGCTGGTCGGCGGGACAGGGCAATATATTCGAGCCGTTACTGAGGGATGGAAGCCGCCGGAAGTTGAGCCAGATAAAAGATTGAGGGATGAATTAGGAAGGATGGAAGAAGAAAGAGGGAAAGAGTGGCTGCATGAAAGATTGAGAATGCTCGATCCTGAGGCTGCTGAAAAAATAGATGCAAGAAATTTCAGAAGAACGATTCGAGCATTGGAGGTGATACTCACTACCGGCAGAAAATTCTCCGAGCAACGTGGACAAGGTGATTCGCCATATCATTTAATTACGATTGGATTGACTCGTCCGCGTCCGGAGCTTTACGCGCGGATTGATGCGCGCATCGAATCCATGTTTGAAAATGGATTATTGGACGAAGTCAAAGGCTTGCTCGCCAAAGGTTATTCAGCTGATTTGCCAACGATGTCGGCCATCGGGTATCGCGAATGCGTCAGAGTAATCGAGGGCCAAATCAGCGCCGAGCAAGCCAAAGTCGAGATGCGACGCGCCACGCGGGTTTTCGTCCGCAGGCAGGCAAACTGGTTCAAAGAATCCGATCCAAACATAAAGTGGTTTACGGTCAAGGATGAAGTCATTTTTGAGATTCAAAATTATTTGCACAAATTAGTTGACTTTTGATTCCTTCCTGTATATACTCTGTTAAACTTTCAAAGGAGGAGGCACCATGACCGACCGTCCGTGGATTGCACACTATGATAGGGGTGTGCCAGCAACTATTGATTATCCAAAAGAACCGCTGTTCCATTTCCTCGAGGAATCCGCTCGCAAATATCCCGACCGCGCCTGCACGATCTTTAAAGGCGCGGTCATTTCGTACAAAGAGATGAACGACCGGACAGACAGCATCGCCGCGGCGCTGGCCGATATGGGCGTGAAGAAAGGCGACCGTGTAGGAATCTTCATGCCGAACACGCCGCAATTCGTCGAGGCATATTTCGGTATCTTGAAAGCAGGCGGCGTGGTCGTAGCAATGAATCCGCTTTATACACCGCCGGAAATCGCTCACCAGGCCAATGACGCGGGCATCGAGATCATGTTTATCATGACCAATTTCTATAAAACCATGAAAGCCGCGCAACCCAACACGAAGATCAAGAAATTGATCGCAACAAACATCAAGGAAGCACTGCCGCCAGTCACGAGTTTGTTGTTCAC
>JAJYOO010000184.1 GCA_021796155.1 Chloroflexota bacterium | reverse complement strand
GATAACCTTGTTCAACTTTTTCGATTGCGGACAGCCAATCAGGCAATTGATCGAATAGTTTCTTCATGATTTCGCGTGTGCGCTGGATGAATAATTCGTAATCCCCGTAGGTTTCTCCACCTTTGGGACTCACCAAATCGCTGACGCCACGCAGAATCAAGGCGCGGATACTGTTCTTGTTTGCTGTCCACGCAATTGAGCCGGATTCCCAATCAGCCGCGATTGCATCGTATTTTTTGATCAGCATTGGAATATCTTCGACGACAATATCGCGATCACCAGAGACTAACAATCCGCGCAGAACTGGAAATGGTAATACGCGCGGTAGCCAGGATAAATCCAATTTGGTTGTATAAAAAGCGATTTCTTCTTCGCCGTCGGTCATCTGCTCGATGATGTCGTACACGATTGTTTTCTCGACGAGGATGATTGTGCCGCGTTCGATGCGACCTTCAAAGCCACCGCATGTCCCAAGGTTGATAAGCAGGTCAGGCTTGAAATGATCAATTACGTATTGGGTTGTCGCCGCTGCGGATATTTTTCCCCAGCCGCCATGGAAAAGTGTCAAGCCTGCCCTGAGCGAAGTCGAAGGGTTCCAAGTGTCAAGCTTGCCCTGAGCGAAGTCAAAGGGTGTCAAGTGAGCGAGTTCGCCGAAAGGAGATTGTTCGATTTTTGCGTCAGGAAATAGAGGCTTTACAACCTTCCACTCTGCATTTGCTGAAATCACAACAACAATATTCATGATTGCTTTCGGCGATCTCCCTCAAGCTGATGCGAACCATTGAGATAATCTAAAACCATTTGTAGTGCGGCGTCTGCGGAGGAAGATTTATTTTGCAAACGATCACCATCAAAGCAGTAAATCCGCGCCCATTCACCATCTTCAGCGGATAAGCCAAACCACGTTGTCCCGACCGGTTTGTTCGGCAAGCCGCCTCCGGGTCCCGCGATGCCGCTGACCGAAATGGCAAGTCCCGCGCCCAATGCTTTGCGCGCGCCTCGTGCCATCTCCAAAACGGTCTCGCGGCTGACTGCTCCGTACGTATGCAATGTGTCCCATGAAACGTTCAACAGCGCGACTTTGGCTTCGTACGCGTACGCCACGATTCCGCCGAGAAAATAGTCCGACGATCCGGGCACATCCGTGATGCGATTTGCAATTAACCCGCCAGTGCAGGATTCGGCGGTGACAAGTTTTAATCCTTGCGACCGCAATAAATCTCCAAGTTGATTTTCTGGTTTTGTCATAGCCGCCATTATAAGCAAAAAACCTCCCGCAAATGCGGAAGGTTTTTATGTTGTTCTGTATTGTTGAATATTACGGAGCGGTCAGGCTCTGATTGATCGTGCTGAACACGTTGCCGATGACCGGACCCAGGGCCATAAGCGAGACAATGACGATGCAGGCGCACAAGAATCCGATTACCAGACCTGGAATGAACACGGCGCCCAGCGCCCCGCCCCAACCAAATTGGTTGACACCTTTGACTGCAATCACTTCGAGCACGATGACATAGATTGAAAGAATAAAGAGCAAGATATTGAAGCACAGTCCCACAAACGGAATCGCCGCCAACAGGCTAAACACGCCTGCAACTATCGAGAACGGCGCGGCGAAAGCGGCCCAGGCATACGCTAATTGCGCGTTGGTTCCCCTGCCGCCAAACATTTTTGCGATCCATTGGACGAGCGCCACTCCGATGGCAAAAAAGAGGGTACCGATCAGAGCGAGAATGGGAGCACCGCAGATCAGACTCACCACCGTGCCAACCAGACCGCCGCCCACCTGTTGTCCCGTGCTGATTCCATATTGCGACAACATGCTTCCAAGCGCTCTCTGTGGGACAAGAAATGATAGGAAAAACTCAATGAGGAAACCAACAAAAACCCACAGATACGCAGTGCTTGATTTTGCATTTGGTGAAGCCGCCAGTTCAGCGAAAGTTGCTTCGTTGGGCTTTGTTAATGCATCTATCCAGATTTGGAAAAAAGATTTGGGGCCGCTGGACATCATAGGCGGTATCCCGGTGCCGGGCATTTGGTTCATAAGAGCCTCCTCTGAAATAATGGTTTTGTTGCTTATAGCATTTTTGTAAGACGATTACAATAGCCCAAAACACCTATGGCCGATAACAGATACGAGTAAAATTGCCTGCAATGGAAATTGCCGAACACATCCAAGGCATCCTTGCCACACTCCCGACCAAGCCCGGTTGCTATATTTATCGCAACGTCGCGGGCGATGTAATCTATGTTGGCAAAGCCATCAACTTGCGGAACCGCGTCCGCTCGTATTTTCACGCGGATGCAAGTCACGATGCGAAGACGCGTCGGCTCGTGCGCGAGATCGCGAACATCGAGTGGATTTTAGTCGGCTCGGAGCTCGAGGCATTGATCCTCGAGATGAATCTCATCAAGAAGCACCGCCCCAAATTCAACGTTCGGCTTAAGGATGACAAACGTTATCCGTACATCAAAGTTCATTGGGCCGACCCGTTTCCAAAAGTCACCGTGACGCGGCAAATGGTCGAAGATGGCTCGCGTTATTTCGGGCCGTATACGTCGGCGTGGGCGGTTTATCAAACGCTGGATGTGCTTCGCCGAATCTTCCCATATTTGACTTGTGACCGCGAGATCACCGGGCAGGATAAACGGGCGTGTCTTTACTACGACATCAAGCTGTGTACCGCGCCCTGCATCGGCGCGGTCAACCAGGCCGGATACCGTCAAATGATTTCTGACCTGATGGCTTTCCTCAGCGGACACAGCGAAGAGATCGTCACGCGTATGCAAAATGAAATGCAAAAAGCCGCAGATGAAATGCGTTTTGAAAAAGCTGCGGCGTTGCGTGACCAACTCAAAGCGATTGAAGCGATCATCGAACGACAAAAGGTTGTATTCGCAACTGACTACAAAGACTCGGATGTTCTCGCCATGGCACGCTCGGACGGCGAAGCCTGCGTGCAAATATTTTTCATCCGCAATGGAAAGTTGATCGGACGCGAATATTTTATTTTGGAAGGCACGGAAGATACTGGTGACTCCGAAGTAATGGCGGAATTTGTAAAACAGTTTTACGCCGAAGCAGCTAACGTTCCGCAGCAAGTAATGCTGCCGCAGGAAATCGAAATCGAGGAAGCGAAGATCATCGGCCAATGGATGAGATCGCGGCGCGGTGGCGAAAAGGTGGAATTCTTCGTCCCGAAGAAGGGACAGCCGCATGATCTTGTAAAAATGGCAGCAGAGAACGCGTCGGAAACGTTATCTGCGTTGCGCGCGCAGTGGCAAGCCGATACGCACAAACAGGAACAAGCATTGGCGGAATTACAGTCAGCATTGCAATTACCGGCGCCGCCAAATCGCATCGAGTGTTATGACATTTCCAACACACAGGGCACGGCTATCATTGGTGCAATGGTTGTGTTTGAACAAGGCGTGCCAGCGAAGAGTATGTATCGCAAATTCAACATCGAAAGCGTCGTCGGCGCGCCGGATGATTTCGCTTCGATGGAGGAGATGTTAACGCGTCGATTTCGCAGATGGAAATCCGCCCAGGAAACGGCAGACCAACCCGGGTCCAAGCCGGACGCGTCGTTCTCCTTCCTGCCCGATCTCATCATCATTGACGGTGGCAAAGGCCAGCTTGGACGCGCGGTCGGCGTCCTGGAGAAGGCTGGATTATCCGGCAAAGTCCCGGTTGTCGGCCTTGCAAAACAACAGGAGGAAATTTTCTTCCCGAATAAATCTGAGTCGTTGATGCTGCCGCGACATTCACAGGCGCTTTATCTTGTCCAACGCATCCGCGACGAGGCGCATCGTTACGGCATCACCGCGCATCGCAAGAAACGGACGAAGTTAGGCATGGCTTCGCAGTTGGATTCAATCCCCGGCATCGGCCCGACGCGCCGAAAAGCGCTCTTGAAACATTTCGGTTCTGTGGATAAGATTAGAGAAGCAAGCATCGAGGAGTTGAAGGCTGTTGTTCCGGAAAACGCGGCGCAATCTATCAAGGCACATTTGGAATGAAGGTCGGCAGGTCTGACAAGTCGAGAAGTCGAACAGGTCAACAAGTCCGGCATGTCAGACTTGTAAGACTGCAAGACTTGTTCGACCGATAAGATTATGAAACAAATTTGGATTGTAGACGACGACGAAGAAATGATCCGCGCCATCCGGTTGATGCTGAAATTGCTCAACTGCGAAGTGACGTCGTATCTCAGTGCGCGTTCGGCAGCCGCGGCTTTTGCGAAAGGTAATCAGCCGGACCTACTCATCCTCGATATCAACATGCCCGAAGTCACCGGACTAGATATGCTGGAATTTCTACGGCGCCGCGGCGATTGGAATGATATGCCCATCGTTATGCTTTCCACGGAAGCCGCGGATGTGACTGTTGACAAGGCGCTTGCGCTCGGCGCGGATGGTTATGTGTCCAAGCCGGTTACAATCGAAGAATTAGAGAAGGTCATGAACGCGGCCTTCCAGAAACATCAGAAAGGTCTGTTATAAATGGCAAGAAGCAAGACGCAAACAAAAAAGACAAATCGTCCAAGCACGAGTCAAATCATCTTCACGGTATTGACGCTGGTCATTGTTCTTTCATTTATTCTTTCACTTTTCATAAAGTTGTAATGCAATGGGCAAATTCCTGTTAGTGGGAGCCGGAGGATTCGTCGGCTCAGTTTTGCGTTACTGGTTCAGCGGCGTTGTCCAGCAATGGACTCAAAATGTAACATTTCCGTTCGGCACGATGGCTGTCAATTTGGTTGGATGCCTGGTGATTGGTTTTCTCTCGCAACTGGCCGACTCGCGCAATGTGTTCACGGCTGAGACGCGTGCGTTGGTTTTTGTTGGTGTGTTGGGCGGGTTTACGACCTTCTCATCGTTCGCAAATGAAAGCATGAACTTATTCCGCGACGGCCAAAACTTACCGGCTATTGCAAACGTCGGTATACAAGTTATCCTTGGTTTGGGCGCGGTCTGGCTCGGACGCGCCATTGCCTATTGGATCTGGAGATAACATGACTACGATTCCGGAAGAGGGCTATCTGCTGCGGATTTTCATCGGTGAGAGCGATAAGATGGATGGCAAGCTACTCTACGAATGGCTCGTGACCCAGGCCAAAGCGCGCGGCATGGCCGGAGCCACGGTTCTACGCGGGATGATGGGCTTTGGCGCTCATTCCAAAGTGATTCACACTTTCAAGATCGAGCGCCTCTCTGAAGACCTGCCCATCGTGATCGAGATCGTGGATAGCAAGGACAAGATCGAAGATTTTTTGAAATTCGCTGACAGCCAGATCAAACGTGGAATCCTGGCGACGGTTGAAAAAGTCCAAGTCCGCGTATATCGCGGCGGGGAAGTAGATAAGTAAATCGCTCTGGTATAATCTTGCCGCTGAAGAAACTTGAACACGAAGGACACAACGGAACACAAAGGTTCTAACTTTGTGTCCTTCGTGTCCTTTGTGGTGAAAAGAGAAACTATGCTCGACAAATTACAGGGAATTGAAGAACGCTACGAACAACTCGGCAATGAACTGCTCGAAGTGGGTTCAAATTATCAGCGCGCAGCAGAGATCAATAAGGAACGCGTCGATTTGGAAACCATCGTCGCGAAGGCGCGCGAGTATCGTCAGGCGCTGAAAAGCCTGGATGAAGCCAAAGCCATCCTCGAGTCCGAGAGCGATGCGGAACTTCACGCGTTGGCTGAAGCCGATGTCTCGGATTTGGATCCAAAAATCGAAAACCGCGAAAAAGAAA
>JAJYOO010000183.1 GCA_021796155.1 Chloroflexota bacterium | reverse complement strand
TATGGGACTGATAATGGTTCCGGAGGGCCGCCAGCTTTTTACGGATATGTCCGTCTATGAAAATTTGGAAATGGGAGCGACCAACCCGCGGGCACGCCAGAAAATGAAAGACAATCTTGAAAGGGTCTACGAAATGTTCCCGCGCCTGAAAGAACGACACCGGCAAAGCGCAGGCACATTGAGCGGAGGCGAGCAACAAATGTTGGCCGTGGGCCGCGGGATCATGGCCGATCCGAAAGTGCTGTTGATTGATGAGCTGTCACTTGGCCTGGCCCCGGTGCTCGTGCTTCAACTCTTCGGAAACCTGAAACAATTGCGCGACCTCAAGATCACCATCCTGTTGGTCGAGCAAAACGTCCAGATGGCGCTTGCAATAAGCGATTATGGATTCGTCCTCGCAGAAGGAAAGATCAACCTGGAGGGTCCGGCGCGTCAATTGATAAAGAACGAACATGTGCGCGCGGCATATCTGGGAATGTAGTTGTTGAAGCGCATCTTGGGTTTGTAACATGCTTTAGAGATTGACCTCGATTTTCGCTTCTCTTGCGCGACGGATGAGTGGTTCAAGGAATATCTTGAACGTCAGCCAATCCAGAAAATCAGGCGCGATGACTTTGAGCCAGACCGCCAACGTTCCGGGACCCATCAGAACTTCGCGGCGACGTTTGAAGGCGGCGTCCAGAACGATTTGTGCACATTGATCCGCGGTCATCGTCTTTTTGGTGTAATAAGCGCGACCGCGTGGGCCGCGCGGCACGCCATCTTTATTGAGTTGCGCTTCGTGGAATTCAGTTGCCACCCACCAGGGACAAACTACCGTGCAACTCACGCCATGCGGACGCAATTCCATTCGCAGGGAATCATAGAATCCGTGTACGGCATATTTGCTGGCGCAATAAGGCGTATTGTATGGGATCGCTGCCTTGCCGCCTAAACTTGAAACAGCAACGATTCGTCCGCGAGTCTTTTTGAGATAAGGCAATCCGTAATAAGTGGGATATACCGCGCCATAAAAATTGACATCTACGGTATGCCTGAACAAATGCAAGTTGGGGAACTCATCGAACAGAGCGCTTGCTGCAAGTCCCGCGTTGTTGATGAGCATATCCAGCCTGCCGTATTTTGCAATTGTTTTATCAATCAACGCTTTGCATTGAACCTCATCGCTCACATCCGTTGGGACGACGATTACCTCGCCGCAAAACGCACGACACGCCTCAGCGATTTGTTCCAGCCGATCTGCGCGTCGCGCCGCGATGACCACTTTCGCACATTGACTCACCAGCGCCAACGCCAGCGATTTGCCAATCCCCGCCGATGCGCCTGTGACAATCACAACCTGATCACGAAAAGCATCTGGTTTCATGACAGTCTTCTTTCACCAAACACCCGGAACGATGCGTTTGGTTTTGGAAGCATAGGCCTGATATTTTTCGCCAAAGGATTGAGCCAGCAAGTTTTCCTCGACATTCATCCGGTAAGCAAAGCCAGGCACCATCAAAACCGGAATGGCAATCAGCCCGATTAGACTCGAATAGCCGATGCAAATTCCCAATGCCATCAGAAAATATGCGGCATAACCCGGATGACGAATGCAGCGATAAGGCCCAGTCTGAATCAACTGATGTTTCTCCGTCACCTGAACATGGCCCGAATATTGTTCTTTGATCGCGCGGCGCGTCCAAAGACGCAATAACAAAGCAGCGATAATTAATGCCAGCCCAATGATTTGCGCCCAAATCGTTCGTGCAAGAAATTCTGGGAGATAGATATATTCCAGCGGCGGCGCGAAGAACGCGGCGAGCATGCCCGGCAAAATCAGCCAGAACGATTTGTCACCCATCTCTTCAAGGATTGGGTTGCCGCTATCTTGTGATTTCCAAACAGGTCTTTTGAGAATCCAGAAATAAATGATCGTGCCCGCGGAATAGCCGACTCCAACGACAAGAAGCAGCCAGCCGAGGATATTTTTCCCCAGCGTTTCAAACCCAAGAAGAGCCAGCAATAGTCCAAGCGCTGGTGCAAGCACGACGAGGAAAAATACTGCAATGCGACTCATCTCTTCCTCCTTCCGGAAGATTTCATATTGACCACAGAAAGCTGTGCTTTTCCAACCATCACTTTTTGCACGGCTTTTACTTTGATACTCTCAGCCATCAGGATGCTCAGCAATCCCGCCGCGATGATCAACAAAACTTCGCCGCGATGAAGCGGAGCAAACTTGAAGAGTTCGCGCAGGAATGGAGTGGCCAATACCAACGCGAGAAAACTCAATGCGCCGCCGATGATCCACCACAGTGCGGGATTCGGCGTCGAAAGCGTGGACAGAATCGAGCGCGTCCGTGAACGGTTCGAAAGAATCAGCCCGAGGTTGGCAATCACCATGCACACGAACGCGATCATGCGCGCTTCGCCTTCGCCATATCCACAAAATAAAAGCGATGCATATATGCCAACAACAATTGCCAAGATTCCCAATCCTTGAATCAGGCCGGAAAGAATCATCGGGCGGCCAAAAAGCGGATCATCCAATTTGCGCGGCGGACGCTGCATCACATCTGCTTCTTCGAATTCCATTTCAAAGACCACCGAGCAAGCCGGGTCAATGATCAACTCGAGGAATAAAATGTGAACAGGCAACAACGCCAGCGGCCAATTGAAGATAACGGGAATCAACGACATGCCTGCAATCGGAATGTGAACCGAGAAAATGAAGGCCATCGCTTTTTTGAGATTGTCAAAAATGCGTCGTCCCATTTTCACCGCCGCAACAATGGATGCAAAGTTGTCATCCAATAAAACCAGCGCCGCGGCTTCGCGCGCAACGTCTGTGCCGCGCCCGCCCATTGCGATGCCAATATGCGCGGCTTTGAGCGCGGGCGCATCGTTGACGCCATCGCCGGTCATGGCAACCACTTCGCCATTCGCTTTGAGCGCGGTCACGATCCGCAATTTTTGTTCCGGCACGACGCGCGCAAAGATGCAGGTCGTCTTGATTCGTTCCTGCAAATCCGCATCACTCATCTGATCCAGTTCAGGACCGGTCACAATATTTTCGAGCGGCTTCAAACCAATTTGGCGCGCAATGTTCTGCGCCGTGCCAGGATAATCGCCAGTGATCATGATGACTCGAATCCCAGCCGTGTAACATTCTTTGACCGCGTTCGGTACTTCGGGACGAATCGGATCAGACAGCCCAAGCAAGCCGACAAATTCAAAAACAAAATCATGCTGCTCTTTGGGAAGCGCGGGTGCTTTGAAATGCGCCTTCGCTACGCCGATCACGCGCAATCCTTCATCGGCCATACGGGAAACTTGATCGTGCAACTTCAACAATTGTTTTTCATCGAAATGACATAAGTCCGCGATCGCTTCGGGCGCGCCTTTGGCGGCCACCAAAAAATCTTTTGCATCCGGCGAACGCCAAACATCAGACATCGCCAGTAATTTTTCCGAAAGCGGATATTCGCGTACAAGCTTCCAGTCTTTATGCAAATGATCTGTATTCGCCAGCGTGCGTCCGCCCAATTCCTTCATTGCTTTTTCCATCGGGTCGAACGGGTCCGCCGGACTCGCCAAAATGCTGTACTCAACAACTTCATGCAAATGTTCCGGAAGTTGAAGTTGTTTGCTATCCACATCATATCGGTCGCCGTTCGCCACCAGCTTGGTCACCGTCATGCGGTTGAGAGTCAATGTGCCGGTCTTGTCAACGCACAACGCAGTCGCCGCGCCGAGCATCTCGACCGCGGGCACGCGCCGCGTCAAAACTTTGCGAAGCGAAATACGCCACGCACCAAGTGCCAGGAAAATCGTCAGCACCACCGGAAATTCTTCAGGCAGAGTCGCCATCGCTAGAGTCAGACCCGCCAAAAATCCGTTCAGCCAGTCACCGCGCGTCAATCCAAAAATAATCACGACTAACACGCACAAGCTCAATCCAGCGACAGCAAAATTTCTGACAATCTTTCCAGTCTGCTTTTGAAGATTGGTTTCTTCAGGCTCCAAAATTTGAAGTGCCTTGCCAATCTTTCCGATCTCGGTACGCGGTCCCGTCGAACGAACTTCCGTGATGCCCTGCCCTTTGACAACCAACGTGCCAGAATAAACAAACGGAAGGTCATCGCCGCCTGGACGTCCCATCTCGAGACGACCATCCCACGCTCTTTTTCGGACGGGGACCGATTCGCCAGTTAATAAAGATTCGTCCACGCTGACGTTACTTCCGTTCAACAACACCGCGTCGGCAGGGACTCGATCCCCCTCCGAGATCAACACGATGTCATCACGGACGACTTCGCGTCCTGCGATGCGCTGCTGTTTGCCATCGCGAATTACCAGCGCCCGCGGACTCGATAGGTCGCGCAAAGCTTCCAAAGCGCGTTCCGTTTTTTGCTCCTGATAAAGCGTGATACCGATGATGACAAAGACGAAGCCCAACAGCATTAGGGCCTCTTCTCGGTCGCCCAAAATCAAATACAGCACGCCGCACGCGATCAGCATTAGAAACATCGGCTCGCGGACAACATCCCACATAATATGAAAGAAGGTGCGTTTCCTGGCGGCAGGCAATTCGTTATAGCCGTCCTGCGCCAGACGTTCTAAGGCTTCCTGCTCGGTGAGTCCTTGTAAAATCGTTTCTTCGTTTTTGGATTCCATGATGAAGTTTTCTCCAGAATAAATCAACGCGAATAGCCGCGCAAAAAACGGCGCGATGGCTTTTGCAGATCAAAGTCAAAATGGAATTTAAAAGATGGGAGGGGGAACGATCAGAGAAGAAAAAAGTTTCGGCGAGGTAACGCGGGCCGTAAGGATTCTGCAAAACAAAAATATCGGCGCGGCAATTGCAAACGCGGCAAAGTTTAATATCAGTCCATCGGTTGTAAAAGAATCCAGCACCCCATCAGAGTCAAAATCAGTAAGCGGAGTCAAAGAGAAAAGCAGACACACACCAATGCACAATAAAATGCACAGCCGGAAGATCTTCGTGTCTGCGAATGCTTTATTCGTCCTGAACATGCTTCACACCTTGCTGGAACAAATGAATGATATGCTCGTCCTCGACGGAATAATAGACTTCCTTGCCTTCTTTACGCGAGACGACAAGCCGCATCTGACGCAGTCCGCGCATGTGATGCGACACCGCCGATTCGCTGATGCCCACCACTTTCGCCAGCGCAGACACGTTCAACTTGCCGTTGACCAACGCAGACATGATCCGCACGCGGCTGGTATCGCTGAACGCGCGAAAGAGCTCCGCAACATGCGCGGCGGAATGTTCATCGAGGGCAATTGTAGAAGGTTTTCGGTTCATTGTTAATATATGAGCATATGTTCATTTATTGTTATTATACATTATGCTAACGAAATGTCAACAGATGAGGGTACATTTCATCCTGCTGTTGTAACGATCGTTTACCGCGCCCACGAAGGTTCTGAGCTATTGCACATTTTCAAGACAACGATTTCCCCTTCACAACCTGGTTTAGCGCAAAGAACACAATCTCGCGGAGGCTTAAACGGTCCAGCACCGTGTGAGAGATCTGTCCATCAAGCGCGAGAGAGATAATGCCATGTAATTGTCCCCAAACAGATATTGCCATAATCTCTGCAGGACCCGAACGCAAAACACCTGCTTCCTGACAAGCCCGTACAACATCCACCACACGTTCAAATGTTTTGCGTGAGCTTTCCACATAAGCTGGATAATCTTTTTCTTTTTCCAACACGCCCGAAAACATAATATTGAAAGTATCCGTGTTGTTCATGGCAAATTGAACATA
>JAJYOO010000182.1 GCA_021796155.1 Chloroflexota bacterium | reverse complement strand
GATCATTCCAGAAATCTTCAATCATAAATATCCTTCATCAATACTCGTCCCAACGCTCTGCGTTGGAATGCTGTCTATTTGCTACGTGCAGAGCACAGCAACAAGAAAAAATCTGCCCTTCGACTTTGCTGTGCGCCGCTCAGGGCGATAACCTACTTCCACTCTCGTTCCAACGCTCTGCGTTGGAATGTCGCCCAATCGTTACGACGCGGAGCGTCGCAACAAGGAAAAAATTTGAATACAAGCCTTATAGATAAAATATTCAAACTTTACAATCTGGTATGTCATTGCGAGGGAGCGTTCTCCAGCGACCGAAGCAATCTCCACGCCATGAGGAGACTGCCACGTCGGCCCGCGGCCTCCTCGCAGTGACAGTTTGTACGGTTTTCATCTAATTTCACTATTAGGCCGTGTTCACAGAGGACTGAGAAAGGCGCTCGCGGAATATGGTCAGCAGGTCGGGGAATAACACAACACGCGCGTTCGTCTGGCGGCAAAGTTCGAGGATGCGCGCCTGTTCATCAAGCTGAATCTTCTCGATGGCAAACAGGATCACGCCGATGTCCTTCCTTTGCACAAGTTCCGGGATGCGGCGCGTGAGGCCGAAGACGTGATGACCGTCAACCATCAGGCCCTCCTTCATCGGGTCATCATCCACCATGCCGAGAATCGAGAAAGCGGAGGAGAGCTTGCTTCTGTGCAACAGCCAGGCTGCCAGCAACCCGCACTCACCGGCTCCCACGATCAGCACGCGCTCCCCCATCCCGCCAGCGTCGCGCTTCCACAGCCAGCGTGTGGCCAGGCCGGTGAGCAGACGCTCGCGGTAACGCACGCCCACAAACCCCAGAAAAGCGAACACACCCGCGACGATGATCGTGCCCGGCGGGAAAAAACGTTCCTTCGGCCAGAACCAATCCACCGTTGTAATGAGAAGCGTGGAAATCCCGCAGGAAAAGGCCAGGTCAAACGCGTGGGCCGGACGCGCGTAACGCCACCAGACACGACCGAGTCCCAGAATGGCGTTGACGAGGCTGAAGATCAGTGCGAGCACAGCGGCGAGGAGGAGGTTCAATTCGCCCCCCAAGTTGAGCGGGCCGTTCATGCGCTTGAGCAGGATGGCCAGCGAGACCGCAGCAAAGGCGGTGAGGTTATCCATGATGAACCAGGAGAAATAACGGCGGCTGAAACGATATAACAACCCGTTGTAGAGCGTCTCGGTGGGAATGGAATTCCGGCGCAGTTTGGGGAGCAGGGCCGTCAAGGTCAGGAAAATGACGTCCAGGTCCGAGAGCAAATTGTGGTTGCGCACGTAGAGCTGGTCGAGGCGCAGCTTATCGGGCAGGACGCTTTTGAGATAATCGTCCATCACGCTGGCAGACTTGAGCATTTTCTCTTCGTCGCGATAGATGACGGAAGCCGGACTGGTGATGCCGGGACGCACGGAAAGAACCTCGGCGCGCAAAGCAGTCGGCCAGGTTTTCGCGATCTCCGGGTCTTCAGGCCGCGGACCCACCAAGCTCATCTCCCCTTTCAAGACGTTCCACAGTTGCGGCAGTTCGTTGAGCTTGGTGTCGCGCAGCCAATGCCCAAGCGGGGTGACGCGGCCATCGTCGTGTGCCGTGATGCGCGGGTCGTCATGGTTCTGCGGGCGTTCGTACATGGTGCGGAACTTCAGGATATTGAAGTTCCTGCCATCTTTCCCGATGCGCCAGCCGCGATAAAAGACCGGGCCGGGCGTATCGCGTTTAATAAGAACCGCAATCCCAATGAAGAACGGGGAAAGCAGGAACAGTCCCAGGGACGCAGAGACGATATCGAAGGCGCGCTTCGCGGCGGAATTCAGGCCGCGCAGCCATTTCGATGTTTCGAGTGATGATGTGAAAACAGCATTCTCCAAATTGGTATTGTTTTCCATGGCTCAAATCCCCGTAGTAACACAAATTACTTACGAAAACTGCTTTGCCATCTCGCAGTACACGGATGACACACGTGTGCCTGCGGCTCAGTGCAGGCAGATTTCACAGATTTACGTGGCAAAAGCCTTAAAAAATCTGCGCTCTGTCATGTCCATCAGTGCAACACCTTCACTCGACCAGGGCAGGTATTCGTGTTCATGATATTTTAATCACAGCGATTCTCAAAGCCAGGCATAAGCCCCCCAAAAGGCATGTGACGCGTCGAAGTTCTGTCCTACTCGCTTTCTTCCGCATCATGCAGCGCGCGCTGATAAAGCCCAAAGCTAACGCGGTAACCAGCTCGATTACGTAACATATCCAGTATCGGCTTGATCGCCTTGATTTCTCCCTTATGCTTTGCTTCAACAAGTATGCCCAAGACGCCAATACATCGAACACCAAAATACTGGGCCACATCACGCCCCAACCGCTCATCCATCAAAAGCAAATTCAGCCTTCTTCTCCAGAGCCAATGCAATCGCCTCAGCCTCACCAGCGTCCAAATCTCTTTGTAAAGCACGCACCAATTCATCGTTTGACACAGCCGCTGTTTTTATCCATGCGGCAGACTTGACCTCTTCCACACCCGCTTGACCAACCCCTCTTACCACGACCTCGTTCCATACTGCCTGCGGGACTATACCTCATGCGGCCACAAATTGCGTTTTTGTTCAACGGGTTTCGGCGGATTGAAATCCTGCCTCAGTCCATGAAAGTCGGCTAAAACCGACTGATTGAGCTCCAGTCCGCAGGGACTTCCATGTGCTGAGCAGGAGATTTATCTCCGCGGGCCGGGCGGCAGAAAACCGCAATTTATGACCGTGCAAAGTATATATATGGCGCGTGGTGTGTGCGTCGCACTTTACTTGATGGGACGAGTCCAATCGAGGAGACGAATCTTCTTAAGTGGATTGGTCCAATCTGTCAAGTGCGACGCATTCGCGTCGACCGCGAAGCGCGGAAATTGGTGAAAACTTTACAGAAAACGGGCAGAAGAGGATTGGGAAATTTGTTTGGATAGTTCGATGGTTTGTTGGTTGGGTAGTTACGTGGTCGTTCGGCGGGATACCCAAAGAACAGGGTACACGTGAATCCCTGCCTCAATTCATGAAAGTCGAACACCTGCACTTGCACCCGGTACAAGTGTGAATTCGACTTGCTCATTAGCGCGAAGCGCTTCCATGAACTGAGCAAGAGGCTTTAGTGCAATAACAACATTGCAGATAACAAGCAGAATAAAATTTGGTGCCTGTCCATCTAAAAGTCGCCCACATGTATTCCCATTTTTGTATGGCTAATAATCTCCTCTCAATAGCCTCATGATGTAACCGTTGACTGGATTGTACGCTCGCAAATATAAAAAGGCAAATGCAATCCCATCTTCTCGGTTAATATGGATTACGCTAACGCAATTTGCTTTCTTTCAACAACTCTCTCAACGCCGCGAGAAATAGCGTAATGTTTTCTTTGCGGCTCGAATATCTCATCAAGCCAATGCGCTAGACTTGATCTTTGAGCGCACCGAAGCCAGCGGCGATTTCGATGTTATGATCATTCATGACTATGCTTCAAGTATTCCCTTTGCCATTTCAAGGATTCGCGACGGGCAGATTGTATACCCTGTTCAGAATCCGCGAAGCTTGGTTCGCACTGCCAAACTTCAGATGATCCGACCATCGAATTATCTAACTACCAAGCTACAAAACTCCCTCCTCTCTTCACACTCAATTCACAACTGAATCCTATACTGCCGTTCATAAGTTCACACAAAGGAGTGAAAATGAACGGAAATAAAATTGCTTTACGTATCGTTGCTGCGTTGGTCTTGTTGGCCGCGATTGCAGGCATCGCCTTCTTCGCCTATCAGGCTGGCGTCATCCACGGCTCGCCGATCACGGTCCAGGCGCCGAACGGTCAGACCGCGCCGGCGTATCCGTATTACGGATATGGAATGCCTTGGCATGCCTTCCCATTCTTCGGATTTGGCTTTGGCTGCTTCGGTCCACTGATCGCATTGTTCCTGCTGTTCCTCGCGTTCCGCGCACTCAGCTTCGTTTTCTGGGGTCCGCGCTGGGGCTGGGGACATCATCGCATGTGGCGTCATGGCTGGTACGAAGAAGGCGGTGTCCCGCCGATGTTCAAGGAAATGCACGACCGCGCGCACGGCAAACAGCCTGAAGAGAACAAGGAATAAGGAACGTACATGTAGGTCGGATCGGCGCTTCGCGAAATCCGGCCTACAAAATTATGGCTGGGAGGAAGAGATGAATCTTCACAATCCTTTTCATCGTCATACCGCGACAAAATTCATTCAGGTTCATACCGATCTATGTGAAGCTTGTTGGAACTGCTTGGATGTTTGTCCCAAGCCAGTGTTAGGTAAACTGGAAATTGGTCCTCATCGGCATATTCACATTGATGATGCGGAAAGTTGTAACGGCTGTAAGAAATGCGTACGAGCTTGCCCTCATAATGCTATTGAATATGTCTATAAGCCTAAAAGCCGAATGCAAGTTCAAACCATTTAGCCTCTAGATAAATTGCATTGTACAGGAGACTTTCATGCAATCTTATAAAATCAAACCGCCAACCTATCTTTTCATCGCCATCATCCTTATTGTTATTTTACATTTCACTTTGCCTGTTATGACGCTCGTTCCCTCGCCGTGGACTCTGTTTGGCGTCATTCCGCTTGTGGCAGGTATCGTCATCAATGTCAATGCGGATCAATTATTTCACAAAGAGAATACGGAGGTTTGTCCATTTGGAACATCGTCCACGTTGGTCACACATGGGTTGTATCGCTTCACGCGCAATCCGATGTATCTTGGCTCCACGTTGATTCTGTTTGGCGCATCTATTTTATTAGGATCGCTTTCACCGTATGTGATCGTCTTTGCCTTTGCGCTTTTGATGGACAGGATGTTCATCCGAATGGAAGAAAAGAAGTTGGCCGTCACTTTTGGCGCGCAATATGAAGAATATAAAAGCCGCACGCGCCGCTGGCTTTAACACGTATAACGTATAATGTAGGGGCATAGCGGAGAACTGCACAAGTTTGACGAAGTATCGTCTTGCTATGCCCCTACGAGTTGCATTATGAAAACCATTCTTGTTGTTGACGATGAACCCAAGATCACCCAGCTTGTGCGCGATTATCTCGAAGGCGCGGGCTTTAGCGTCCGCGTGGCGCATGATGGGAAGTCGGCGTTATCAATTGCAAAAACGGAGAAACCCGACTTGATCGTTCTCGATCTTGGCCTGCCGCAAATGGACGGCCTCGATTTCACGCGCGAATACCGCAAAGTCTCCAATGCGCCGATCATCATGCTCACGGCTCGCTCGGAAGAATCGGATAAACTCGTCGGTCTCGAACTCGGCGCGGACGATTACATCACGAAGCCGTTCAGTCCGAAGGAATTGGTGGCGCGCGTCCGTGCGGTGTTTCGGCGGATCGAAAATGCGACGACCGCCGCGACGGATGTTATCCGCATCGCCGACCTGACTCTGGACGCGCCGCGTCTGCGCGTGACGGCGAGCGGGCGCGGCCTCGAGGAGTTGACTCCGACTGAATTCGAACTGCTCGCCACGCTGGCGCGCCAACCCGGACGTGTTTTCACGCGTGCGCAGCTTTTGGACGCAATTCATGGCGTAGCGTTCGAGTCGTATGAGCGTGCCATCGACGCGCATATCAAGAACATCCGCCGCAAGATCGAAGTCAAGCCGAGCGAGCCGAAATATGTCCTCACGGTTTATGGCGTCGGATATAAATTTGCGGATAAATAACCATCGCGCTCCCGAAGGACACACCTGCACTTGCGCGCACCCCACGCAGTTCGTGGGGC
>JAJYOO010000181.1 GCA_021796155.1 Chloroflexota bacterium | reverse complement strand
CCAGAGCGACTCCAACCCCAACCGGGCCGAAGGCTACGCCCGTGCCTCCAACCGCCACCGCGGAGCCGGCCGCCGCGACCGTCAACGGTGAAATCATCAGCGTGGCCGAATTTAAAGCCGAACTTGCGCGTTATAAAGCGGCACAAACCGCGCTGGGTAAAACCGTCGCGGATCAGGACGCGAGCAAGACCGTCCTCGAGGATTTGATCGCGCAGGTTTTGCTGGCGCAGGGCGCCAAGGCCGCGGGATTCACTTTAACGGAATCCGCTTTGCAGTCCCGGATCGACGCGCTGACAACCCAGCTCGGCGGCGCGGGCAAATTAACGGCATGGGAATCCGCTCACGGTTACACCGACGCGTCCTTCCGCTCCGCATTGACGCTCTCGGCCGAGGCCGCGTGGATGCGCGACAAGATCGTGAACGCGGTTCCGAAGACTGCCGACCAGGTGCATGTCCAGCAGATTTTGCTCTATAATGCGACTGACGCGCAGTCGGTGCTGGACCAGCTCAAAAGCGGCGCGGATTTTGCGACGCTGGCCGCTCAGTATGATCCGAACGCCAGCGGCGATCTGGGCTGGTTTCCGAGAGGCTACCTGCTCGATCCGAAAGTCGAAGAGGCGGCTTTCAGTTTACAGGTTGGACAGATCAGTGACGTGATCCAAACAGATTCCGGATATGTCATTATCAAGGTGTTGGGGCGCGACGCCCAGCACCCTCTTTCGCCCGACGCTTATCTTGTATTGCAGGATGGCGCTTTGAAGGCTTGGGTTTCGCGGCAGCGCGCGCGGACCGCGGTTGTGTTGGCCCCATAACTGGAGTGACACGATGGACAATTACGATTTCAATGACCAGCCTGTTAAACGTTCCGGCCCGCAATTGAGCATGTGGGATCTGCTGACCGTTCTGGTCCTGTTGATAACGGTTTGCATCGGCGGTTATTTTTTGATGATCTTCGTCAATCCCAATTCGCCGCTCAACCCATTTCCGCCCGCGCCCACGGCCCTGTCGTTCCCCACCGCGACCATCACGCCGATCCAGCCGCCCGCAACGTGGACGCCGACTCTTGTCGACATCACCAATACGCCGACGCTGGTCGCTACGATTACTTTAATGCCCTCGCCGACCGGATTCTCGCTCATCCCACCGTCCAAAACCCCCCAGCCGACCAGGACGCCGAAGGCGACCGCAACGCCAACAGCCCCATTTTCTTCATCTCCTCCCAGCTATATTCAAAGCACGATCATCGCGCATCTTGCCGACCGGGGATGTGACTGGCAGGGCGTTGGCGGCACCGTGGACGATGCCAATAACGGTCCGATCATTGGCATGGTCATCCGCCTGGTTGGGACGTGGGGCAATCAGTCCGTCAACCTGACGACGGTCAGCGGCGTCAGTCCTGATTACGGAAAATCAGGCTGGGAATTTACGCTCGGCACCTCCCCGATTGATACCACCGGGACGCTCTATGTTCAACTGCTGGATCAGGCCGGTCTCCCGCTTTCGCAGAATGTTTATATCAATACGTATGCCAGCTGCACGAAGAATTTGGTTCTTGTCCGCTTCAAAAAGAATCGATAGTCATATCAATACAAATGTTTGCTGTACTGGCAATGAAATGTGAGCAGGGTGGAAAATCTATCACCATCACCTGTTACTGTCGTATTCGCCGTTGAGGCTGGATGTGATTTATTTGCGTGAAGTCTATCTGGCATAATGTCCGTTCTTGTTGCTTTGATGAAATAGTCTAACCATAAGGAAAATTTTAGATTTTAGATTGTTGATTGCTGATTGGATTTCGGGCTAAGGAGGCTGCATGGACGCGGATGAACTCAAGAAGAGGACGAAGCAATTCGGTTTGCGAATTATCCGACTGATTGAGGCATTACCATCTTCAAAGGCCGCAAATGTGATTGGCAATCAACTTCTTCGTTCGGGCACTTCTGTAGGAGCGAACTATCGCGCTGCATGCCGGGCGCGTTCCAAACCCGACTTTATATCGAAAGCCAGCATTTCCATCGAAGAAGCAGATGAATCACTTTATTGGATGGAAATGCTGGTCGAAGCAGAGATTATGCCAAAAGAAAAACTTACTGCGCTTATGAAAGAAGCTGACGAAATTGTCGCCATTCTTACTGCTTCGGTTAAAACGGCGCGGGCCAGTATCAATCAGCGAGGTTAGCGATGCCCAATCAACAATCAACAATCAACAATCAGCAATCCATCATCGGTTACATCATCGGCGGCGGACTGAAAGAATCCTTCCGGGCGCGCATCACTGTCGAGCCGCAGCAAGTTCAGGAAGGCGCGTTCGTCGTCGTCGAAAATTCGGGCTGGCGATATTACGGCCTCGTCACGGACATCCAACTCGGCGCGACCGATCCGCGTTTTGCGGATGAACAAACCGAAGCGCGTCTGCCTGCTTCGATTGCGAAGGCATTGCACGGACAAACGCTCTATACGAATCTCGAAATCCTTCCAGCGTTGATGCAGGATATCGGCCCCGATCCCGCCTCGGCGGAGTATAAAAAATGGAGGCAGGAAAATCCCGAAGACCCGAAGCCGCTTCCAGTCAAGACCGTGCCGCCGCATCATTCTTCGGTTGAGTTGGCGCGACCGGAACACATCGCTGGCATCTTCGGCGAACCAAGCGACAAGAATTTCATCATCGGTTATACGCGTGAACAGAATCATCCCGTGTGCATTGACTTGGAAAAATTCGTCCAGCGTTCATCGGGCATCTTCGGCGCAACCGGAACCGGCAAATCATTTTTGACGCGTGCGGTGCTCGCTGGATTGATTCATTACAATAAAGCCTCGGTGTTGGTGTTCGACATGCACAACGAATATGGATTCGACGACACCGCTTCGGACACAGGACTGCGCGTGATTGGGTTGAAGAGCAAGTTCGCGTCGAAGGTGCGCGTGGTGGGACTCGGCGCGGGCGCGAAGATCCGCGGCTCGGCCCCGGACTTCAATCTGGAGATCGCGGAAAGTGACATTTCCACGTCTGACATCGAACTGCTGGCGCGTGAACTCGACTTGAAAGAGACGACCGCCACCACACTCGACGCACTGTGGAATTCGTTCAAGCGCGATTGGTTCAGCGAATTCAAAGCGATGACTCAGGAACAGGTCACAACCGAAGACGGAAAGAAAGTCCCCGCGAACGGAAGCGTGGCCGCTTGGGCCAATGCCAACGGAGTCAACGTGATGGCCGCCGAGGCACTGCACAACAAACTGCGGCGATTGTTCAACAAGCCATACGTGGTCGCCAGGCCTGCCGCGGACTCGATCAAGGAAATCATCCCCTCGCTCGAAAACGGACAGCCTATCGTGCTGTCGTTCGGCGAGCATGAGACGGATTTGGATTATCTGTTTGTCTCGAACTTGTTGACGCGCCGCATCCGCGAAGCATGGGAAAAGAAGACCAACGCGTATCGAACCACTGGCAAAGATGAACCGCGTCAACTCGTGATCGTGATCGAAGAAGCGCATAAACTTTTGAATCGCGAGATGGCCTCGCAGACAACGTTCGCCACCATCGCGCGCGAGTTGAGAAAATATTATGTAACGTTACTCGTCATTGACCAGCGCCCGTCGCAGATCTACGATGAAGTCATGTCGCAGCTCGGGACGCGCATCAGCGGCTGGCTGGGCGACGAGGACGATGTCCATGCCGTGCTGTCGGGGCTGGCAGGCCGCGAAGCCTTGCGCGGCATGTTGGCGCGGCTGCAGCCGAAGGAGGAAGTTTTGCTTTTGGGCTGGGGCGTGCCGATGCCGCTGCCTGTAAAGTCACGAAGATATGACGATGAATTTTGGAGGGAATTGTTGGGCGGAGGAAAGCGTAGCAAGGAGCGGAATTTGAAGGAGTTGGGTTTCTAGAGCAAATGTTTTTGCAAAAATTGTAAAGAAAAAGCTATGATAGATCAAAACGGGTGACACCACCCTTAACCGTGGTGGAGGCTGAAAAGGCTTGCAAAAAGTAGGGTTCATAGGCAAAATCCAGGGACACCACTCCACCGGATAAGCCAATGAACCCACGAGAGATATTTTGCCCCAATCTTGACTGTCCCGCAAGAGGCCAGGTAGACAAAGGAAACCTCCATGTTCACAGCCAGAAAGAAGAGCGCTATCTCTGCGAAGAGTGCGGGAAGACCTTTGTGACCAGCAAAGGGTCGGTCTTTTATCGGTTGCACATTGATCCGCAGATGCTGATCTGGGTGTTGATCTTGCTGGCCTATGGGTGTCCGGTGCAGGCGATCGTCAAGGCGTTTGGCTTGGATGAGCGCACGGTGAGACGGTGGCATGGGTTGGAAGGGAAGCATTGTCAGAGTGTGCATGAGCAACTGGTGGAGAAGAGTCGGCAGGATTTGCAGCAGGTGCAGGCAGACGAGATCAAGGTGAAGGCACAGAAAGGGACCTACTGGATGGCCTTAGCGATGGTGGTGAAGAGCCGGTTGTGGCTGGCTGGCGTGGTCAGTCCTCGACGGGATCTGGAATTGATCCAGGCTCTGGTGGACAAAGTGTGCGACATCGCGCGTCCGCTGCCACTGCTGTTGGCGGTGGATGGGTTGGCCAGTTACGTGACGGCTTTTCGGCAGGCCTTTCGCAGTGCCTTGCCCCGGCGGAACGGGGAAATGGGAAGGCCTCAGCTGGTTGCCTGGCCAGATATCGCCATCGTGCAGGTCGTCAAGCAGCACGTGGAGGGTATCTTGAAGGTGGAGCGGCGTATCGTGCAGGGCAGTCAGAAGAGTATCACCGATCTGATCCATGCCACTCAGAATGGGCAGGGCACCATCAATACCGCCTTCATCAAGCGCCTCAACGCCACCTTCCGGATGCACCTGAATAACCTGGTCCGGCGTACCCGCACCCTGGCACATCGCCCTGAAACCCTGGTCGCAGGCATGTACCTTTCTGGCTGTCTCTATAACTTTTGTGATTTCCATCATAGCCTGCGTCTAAAACTCTCCGTCGGTTCTCATGGCTATCATTGGGTCCAGCGCACTCCAGCGATCACGGCTGGATTGACTGACCACCCATGGACTTATGCCGAATTGTTTGCCTACAAGGTCCCGCCGCCTCGCTGGCAGCCCCCTGTCCAGCGGGGTAGACCTTCCCAAGCTACCCTTCAGCTCATCCAAAAGTGGGTGGTATGACCACAGTTAAATGCGGCCTCACCAGATTTATTCGAGTAGAAACTTTCGCATCTCTTCGTAGACGAGTTCTTCATGTTTGATAAAACAATGATGGTGTCCCTGTGGAATTTCGATGATCACAGCATGTGGAACAGCCTGGTGAAATTGTTCAATGTTCTCCCTGATATTGGCGTTAACGGCTGTTTCAAAGTGATTCAAGACCTGGGCTTTTTGTTCTCTGGTCATCCAGTCATCTGAAATGTTATAGATGCCCTTGGAAAGGGCGTAAAAGCTCGACGTGGACGCCTGTATTTTTGAAAACTCGTGCACATAATTGGTCAATGTGTCCATCAACTCCTTGTTAATTGCGTCGCTTGTTTTGTCAACGACCTTTCCCTCCGAGGATTTCATGATCTCATGTCGGGTCTGTTCTTCCATTGCTTCTGTCCAAATTGCTGCAAAATAAGGAAATGCTCTTTTCATGGCGGCGAAGTAATCTTCCTCAGAATAATAATCAACACCCAATCCTGGCGATTGGATTTGTCTCAGAGGACTCTTTGCCACCATGTTTTTATAAGATGCCGAAGTGCGATCATAAGCAGCATCTAGAAATACCAGCTTGAGTACTCGTTCTGGATATAATGCAGAAAAATGGGTAAGTTCTATACTTGCGAAGGAA
>JAJYOO010000180.1 GCA_021796155.1 Chloroflexota bacterium | reverse complement strand
AATACGCGGTGGTCAACGGATAACGTTCGGGGATGCGCGTCACTGAAGCCCATTGGCGATTGGACGACATAAAAATGTAATCGCCCTGACTCAACGTGCTTACAAAACGTGTCAGCTTGTCAGCATTGTCGTCGAAATAGATTTGCAGATTGAGTCCGCCCTGATACAAACCGCCGTAGCCATCGTAACCCTCCGGCCCGAGGCGCAGAGGCAGGCCATCATCCCAGTCTGATTCATTGATCGGCGCCGCGCCGACCATCGTCACCGCCGCGGTGGTTGTGATATGCAAAAGGTAAACCTGACCCTTTTGTATCATCACCGTGTGGTCAAGCTGGAGGGTGAATTCTTTTCCGCGTGGATCGCCAGCCGGTACAAAATCCGATGTGAGCGAAGAGGCGGCAAGATTCTGTCCTGGTGCAAGACCAGATTGGGGTGTCAACGAAACGCTAAAAGTCTGAGAGGCCGCATCGCCTTTCGCAGCGATATGCGGAAAATAAATCTGATTCAACGCGCCGGTGGCATTGGCTGTGAATGGGACGTCATACGGCTGATCGCTTTGAATAATTCCGCCTGTCGGAAATGGCAACGGCTGTTGATAAACTGATCCATCCGATGTTTGAATCCGCAGATTGATCGCGGCGGGAACATTTTGGTAAATCCAACGCGTCGCCGCGACGCGCGTTACAGGACGCGTATAAATCTGAATGAACGCGTAAGCCCAGGCAAAGGTCAGCGCGAGGACCGTCGTGCCAATCAGAATCGAAGAAAGAGGAAAGACGAAAGACCATCTTTTCTCTTTCTTCTTTCTTCCTTCATCCCAAAGCCAGATGACGAGCCAACCCGCCATCAGACATAACAATGGATAAATGGGCAGGAAGTAGCGCATCGTCGGGTTGAACGCGGACGATTGCCATACGAAGAAAATTGCCGTCCAGCCCCACAACAACGCGTGACGGAATTCGCCCTTGAAGATTCGCCATGCCATCCACAGGAAACCGGCCCAGGCGAGAATGCCAAGCGGAAGCCCGAGTCCCCATTCGGTCAGGTTTGTGAATCCATACAGATGCGAACGCCGCGCCCATTGAAGCGCAAACGGGACATCCGCGTCGCCGTTGGATTGGGCTTCGAGTTGTAGGATGTTGGAGACAAAGCTTGGGCTGATGCTGACGATGCCCTTGAACGCATACGGCATGAAAATGCGGAATGTAATCAGAGAAATCACCGCGCCGCTGATGAGATAAATCGCGATGCGAGTGTAATAATCATTGTCCGCAATTTTGCGCTCGCCCGTAAAATAGCGGACGACGAACGCACCCGGCAATAAAATTGCCAGCGGGGCCGCACTTAATTTTGACGCGGTAGCCAGTCCGAGCGAAACGCCGAAGGCGAGGCTCAGCAGGAAAAATGGATCGCGAATAAAACGAAGAACGAGAGGCGGGAGTTGGAAGTTGGGAGTCGGTACCTGAGATTCGGAATCAGTGATACCGCCCGAGTCACGATTCCTGACTTCCGATTCCTGATTCTCTTTTTCCGATTCTCGATTCCTGGTTTCCGGCTTCCGATACAAAATTATTTCCACCGCAAAATAAGTTGCGAGGAAAATAAAGAAGTTCGCAATCGTATCAACAGTAAAGAAGTGCGATTGTTGAATCTGTAAAACGGCAAACGTGGAGAAAGTCGCGCTGAGCAGCGCCACGCGGCGGTTGTACAACCGCGCTGCGATGATGTAAATCATCAGGATGGTTAGCAAGTCGCCAAGCGCTGAAAGCTGACGCCCGACCAAATCCACCTGATCGTAACCAACCTGTCCAACCCATTCGGCGATATAACGAACCATGATGATCGGCAGGTCGCCATAGACAAAGAAACCGTACCCTTGATTCTCCGGGTTGAGCGTGGATGTGGCGGTGTTGAAGTAGTCGCCTAATCCGAGCCAGCGGATTTGATCTGGAGGACAATTTGCCAGAGGCACAGGCGTCGCGCATTTCTTAACCTGCAACGCGCTTTCTACCATCGTGAGGAAACGTTCGTCCGGATGCAGGTGCTGGTTCTGGTCCCAGTTCAGGCCGATCACACGAAAATATGCCCCGATCACCAGCACAGCGACCAGGAGTAGATCATAAATCCAGGTGCGTTTTTCAGTCGTCATAGCGGATAACAATTTATCATGAAAAACTTAATTCGTGCTAAGTAGGTTCTCCAAGAGTTGCCGTGATTCTGTACACGGATGTCACGGATTACCCGGATTCACGCGGAAGAATCTTTTTGAAAAATCCGTGAGAATCTGTGTCCAAATGGTTTCAATCACGGTGACTCCCAATGAACCGCAAAACAGATCACGCTTGAAGCATGACCTACGGTGTGTAAGGTGCGGGCACAAAGTAAATCCAGAAATCATGATCGGGCACGGGCGATTTGTGCAAGCTCAACGTTCCTTGCGGATACAATCGTTCCAGCGTATTGACACTCGTTTGGTCGTTAGCTTCCGGGTTGTCCAAACTGGCCTTCACGATAAATAATTTTGGCCCGGCAATTTGCGTTGTGCTTGCCAATTGATCCGTCGGCATGGCAAAGTCACGGTTCGGGATTCCGGCCCAAACTCCGGGAAGACGCGTATCCACCCAATACGGGAATGGCACAATCCAGACCGTATCCGTCTCGCCATACACCGATCCGAACTCCTTGATGACGGTTCCCATCTCCGACGAGTTCCACGCGCCGAGGCGGAAGTTCGTGTCGAATTGATGGAAGACAATGTCAAAGTTTTGCGAAGACGACCAGATCAACAATGAGCCGGTTATCAGCGACGCCAAAACCACCCGCCTCTTTTCGGACCCGAAAGCGGAGATGAAACCATCGAGCGCCATCGCCACGATGATGAACGTCGGGACATAAGCGCCGGACGCGCGGTTCAGAGCCGGGTTCTCGTCCGGGAAACCGAGCGAAAGAATCGAAGGAAGCAAAAGGATCGGGATCGAGAGCAAAAGGAACAAGTCCAGCCAGTTACGTTTTCGGATATAGCGCGCGATCAACAAAACAATACCGATCAAAAATAACGCGCCCGAAACGATATCCAGCGCGGGACGATGCGGCAGCGAATTCACCCAGATGTTACCGTCATCCCAGTTAAACATCTTGAACGCGTTCCATACGTTCGAGAAGAAAATATTCAACACCGGGCCGGGGATGGCTTGCCCTTCTCCGAGCCGTGAAAAAGCGCGGTAAGAAAACGTGCCGGGATTTTCTGTGGCGTAACGCATCAGCGGCAGAAAGATAAAAAACGAAACAAGACCGACAATTGCCAGCCACACGAACGAATCACGCGTTGACGTTTTGGATCGCATGTGAAGCGCGAACAAAATCATCGCGGCGATGACAAGGAACGGCACGATGCGATACGGTGTGTAGCCATTCAATCCAAGGCCGAGAAAAATTCCCGCAAGAATAAATTGATTCCGATTGCCAGTACGTAGTCCGCGAATCAAATAAAGCATCATTGGCGCGACGAACAACGGATAAAGCGGAAATCGCAATCCGATGCGTGAGATCACGTTCGGCCAGTATGCAATCCCGGCAAGGAAGAAAGCCAGCAAGCCGACGCGTTTATTGGCAATTTCTTTGCCAAGCAAATAAATATATGGCAGCGTAACCAGCCCCATTGAAATCGTCGCGACTTTTGTTGTGAGAAACGAAAGACCGGTATTGAAAATCCAAACTGCCAATACGATCCAATACATGCCGATGGCTTCGCGGCCCGTGTTGCGCGGAAAGAAAATGTGCGGCTGTCCGTGCAGAATATCGTAAATGTCGAGAATCTTTTCAGCATGATCGCTGAATGGTTCAGCCGGCGTTTGTTGGATGTGATAAACGCGGAAGAAAAAGACGACGACCGCCGCTGCGAGAACGAGCAATGTCCAACGGCTGATATTGATCTGCCAATTTTTACGCGCAAGAAGATTTTGTAAACGCTGCCACGCTGACGGTTTATTCGGATTGCGAACCCATAATGACCAAACAAACAAGCCTGTTGCAATCAGCCAAATTGTTATATTGAAAATGCTGAACAGATTCCCACTAAAAAGGAAGAATGCAAAAATCGCAAGCGGCAAGGAAATCAAAAACGCGTTGCGGCGAAATGTCAGCGGATCGGCTCTGACCGGCGATTCGGTTAGCGGAGCTAAAGTCCATTCGCCGCGTAGAATCGCGATGATTAACAATCCCAACGCGGCGACGTAAAAAGTAATTCCCGGTATCGCCGAGGAAACCGGCGGCTCAAAAGAACGTTGAGCGAAAAGTGCCAGCGCCAACGCAATGAGCGAAATCCATGGAAATGGCTTGGATGGCTGTTGTTCTTCAACTGGCTCTGGCTCCGGCTCGACTTTTTCTTCCACAACCTGCGCGGGAATTTCAACGCTTTGTCCGCGCCAAAAGAAGAGTTTTGATTTTACATAATCGAGCACACTTGGCTCTTGCGGGAATTCGGGATTTGGGTTTCGGGATTCGTCGCTCATTGTTGAATTATTTCTTCCTGGCAATCACAATGATACTTTCGCCCCAGCGAACCGGCAGGAAAACAAAACCGGTTATCGCTTGAAAGCCGCCGAGCGATCCAAACAACAATTTTTGAATCGCACTTGGGATCAATGGAACATAAGGCACATTCCAAAAACCATCCGCAAAAGATCGCTTGATCGAAAGCCCAGCATCATTCATCAAGCCAAACCATTCCGCAGGCCGCTTCAACGAAATGTGCGTTGGATCGAGATACCCGATCCATTGATCGCCTTTCAAAGGCTTGAGCAGCGAATCCAAATTTGGCGTGGCGAGGATCAGGATTCCGTTCGGTTCGAGGACGCGGCCAATTTCGCGGATCGCCCGCGCCGGGTCCGGCAAGTGTTCGACAATATGTTTGATGATGACCACGCCGAACGTCGAATGGACAAATGGAAGTTCCTGTGCGCTGGCCGTCTGCAATTGAGTCCGCCTCACTTCGGACTTAGAGCGGGCTACCGCCCAATGATTTAAATCCAACCCGAATGTTGCGAAGTCACCTTCCAACTGGCCGACGAGGTGTCCAAGCCCCGAGCCGATCTCAAGCAGACGCGAACCGCGGCGTCCATAGCGGCGCGCCATCATCGCAAAGAATCGATTTGACCACCAATACTGGCTAAACTTTGCAAAGGAAACGTTTTGATAAGTGTGTGTGGAAAAATATTTTTCGTCGAAGGACATGTCTTGTTTGGCATGTCATTCTGAGCGAAGCGAAGAATCTCGCGTAACTTGTAAACGAGACTCTTCGGTCGCTGGTCTCGATATGCGAAGACCACTACTCGACCATCGCTCCCTCAGAGTGACATAATTTTGTTATCGTTTTTTCGCAATATAAAAAGTAAATGTTCCGTTCTCTACCGGTTTTGGTGACGCATACTTCTTTACATATCGCTCGGTCAGCCAAAGATTCCATTTCGTCGGCGCGATAATCCAGCGGCCGGTGAGCACGCGCGCAACCACCGATGGGACGCCAAAATAGTGCCCCCATTCTAACACGCGCATCGAGGCGGGCGAAAAATAATGCCACCAGCGGACGAGTTCAAAACCCGCGTTCTTCAAACGTTTCTGCCAGACATCCGGCTCATCGGCGTGCGAGACGCGCGAGATTTTTCGGAACCATTCCGTATAATCTTTGCCAAGTACGCGTGAGATCGAAAGCTCGGAAAGATAACGCGTGTTCGGCACACAGAAATAAAACGGCGCGCCTTTCTTTAAAACGCGGGCGGTCTCGGCCAACACCGCGTCGATATGCGGAATGTGTTCCAGCACC
>JAJYOO010000179.1 GCA_021796155.1 Chloroflexota bacterium | reverse complement strand
CACGCCATCTGAATCGGATGAGTTACGCAAAGCCATCTCGAAGAAAAAGAAGGAAGACATCGAGAAGCATCGCAAGAAATTTGTAAAGGGAGCAGTTGCTAAAGGGATGGATCAATCCATCGCCGAAGCAATTTACAGCGATTGGGAAGAGTTTGCGCGTTATGGATTCAACAAGTGCTTGCCGGGCAATACAGAAATAGTAGATGCTGCAACAGGCAAGATAGTGAAGATCGAAGATCTATATTGCGGTAAAGCAAATGTAAACAAGATCATTACTTGCAAAAGTGATTCCCTGCGATTGCAAGTGGGCAATGTTTCAAAGGTGATGGACAATGGTATCAAGCCAGTATATCGCTTGACTACCGCGCTTGGCAGGCAAATCGAAGCAACAAGCAATCATCCATTCTATACTTTTTACGGCTGGCACAACCTTGAAGAATTGAAAGCGGGAGATTTAATCGCAGTTCCGCGTTGCCTGCCCATAGAAGGCAAAAAGGAATGGCAGGAACATGAAGTTATCGTCTTGGGACATTTGCTGGCAGAAGGAAATTTATGTCATCTTTCTTCAGTCTACTTTTACAGCCAGGACGATAAACAAGTTAAAGATTTCGTGCGCGCTGTAGAAACCTTTGATAATGTGAATTGTTCGGTCGCCATGCATAAATCCACCTGGTCTGTTTATGCTGGCCGCATTGACCGGAAGATTGAACCAGCGATCGTTCCATGGGCAAAGCGGCTTGGCATTTGGGGCAAAAACGCCCGCGAGAAGACAATTCCTGACGAAGTCTTTACATTGACCAATCGGCAGATTGGTTTGCTCATCAGCCGTATGTGGCAGGGCGATGGACATATTGATAAGACTAGCCGTGCTCTCTTCTATGCAACCGCATCAGAGAAGATGGCTCGACAATTGCAGCATTTGCTACTGCGATTTGGAATCATCAGCCGCTTGCGTAGTGTGACTTTCCCATATAAAGAGGGTCGCGTTGGTTATCAGTTATTTGTTACTGGTACCGAAAATCTTCGAGCCTTCCAGACTCATATCGGTTGTTATTTCCTCGATGGATATCGAAAACAGGATTTGGAAAATATTTTAAGCGTCCAACCGGATGGGGCTGTCGGCACAAAAGATATCGTCCCGATGCCTGTCAAGGAATTGGTACGCGAAGCAAAAGAGCTGACTGGCATTACATGGATTGAAATGAATGAAGCAGCAGGCATTGCTCAACGCGAATTTTATCCAGTACATACAGCCACCCAGCGCGGATTCACTCGACAGACCATCGGGAGGCTGGCTGCTTACCTCGATGATCCGCGGTTACAACGCTATGCTGAGAACGATATTTACTGGGATGAGGTCATCAGCATCGAGTATGTTGGTGAGAAGCAAACTTATGATTTGGAAATTCCCGAAACCCACAACTTTCTCGCCAATGACATCCTTGTCCACAACAGCCATGCGGCAGACTACGGTGTGATCGCGGTCGAGACTGCCTATCTCAAAGCGCATTACACCGCCGAATACATGACGGCATTGCTTTCCGCCTCGGCGGGGCAAACAGAAAAAGTCGCGTTGTATGTTGCGGACGCACGCAGCATGGGTGTGCCGGTCTTGCCTCCCAATATCAACGCATCGGATTGGGATTTTGGAATCGAAGACCTTCCTGCTTCAGGCGGCATCTCGGAGATGCCGCGTAGCGGTACCGCCGCCGAGGACGGCGGCTCAAGCACGATACCCAACATTCGTTTCGGTTTGGGCGCGGTAAAAAATGTCGGTCAGGGCGCGGTCGAATTGATCGTCGAAGAACGCAGGAAGGACGGCAGGTTCACTGACCTTAATGATTTTGCGCGCCGTGTGGATCTGCGTTCGGTGGGTAAGCGCGGACTCGAATGTTTGATCAAAGTCGGCGCAATGGACGTCTTCGGCAACCGCGCCGCGCTGCTGGCTTCGCTGGATCGCATCACCGCCATCAGCAGCAATCATTTCCGCGCGGCCGAAGCGGGGCAACTCAGTTTGTTCGGCGCGGCCACCGGCGTGACCGAAACCCTCACATTGCCGGACGTCAACAATGTTGATAAACGCGAGATGCTCAACTGGGAACGCGAACTCATCGGGCTTTACATTTCCGACCATCCGCTCACGCCATACCAACAAACGCTGTCACAGATCGTCACGCATTTCTCCGGCCAGTTGAGCGAAGTGCAGAATCAGGAAAAGATTCGTGTGGCAGGCCTCGTCACCGCCGTCCGCCCGTATATGACCAAGACCAACAAGCCGATGGGCTTTGTCACCATCGAAGACATCCAAGGCAACATCGAACTCGTGCTCTTCCCGCGCACCTGGGAAAAATGTCAGGGCATGCTGGCCGTTGGGCAGATCATCATCGTCGAAGGCAAAGCGGATACCGGAAGCACGCCGCCGAAAGTTTTGGTGGACGCGATCAGGACTGAGATGAAGATGATTGAGTCAGTGGATCATGCTTCGACCCTTCGACAAGCTCAGGGCGACGCTGCGGTCAAACCGACTGTAAAGCCGCCTCCATCGAAGCCGATCACGGCTCCCGTTTCAAAACCTGTGATGCGTCCCGCGCTGCAGCCCGTCAAACCCACGCTGACGCCTGCGCGACAAGCGACGGAAAAGCCAGCGGCTTATGCTGTTAAACCCTCACCCCTGCCCCCCTCTCCCACGGGGAGAGGGGATGGAGGTGAGGGAGAAATCCCTCCTCCGCCCGATAACTTTCCTCCCGATTGGGACGCTGAATGGCAGCCGTCGTTTGATAACGCGGAGATCGCCGCGCGTTCTGAGCCAAAAGTTGATGACAAGCCACTTGAGCCGCGCGAAGATTTAACGGAATCCGCTGAAGCCGAATCAGAAGCCGAAGAACGCGAGCCAGTTGACGCCCCGCGCGAAGAGGCGGCACTTCAGCCCATTGAAGAGACCGCGGCCGAGCCGCAGATTCCGCCGTCGCTTTATGTCCCGCTTGTCAAGGAAGAAAAAGATCAGGATCATCCGCCGAAACAGATCACGGTACTGCTGCGTTCGACCGGCGACAAGGACCGCGACAAGCGCCGCATCAAGACCATCTACGGCACGCTGATTTCGTATCACGGCCGCGACAAGTTTTCGTTCCACATCTTCGAGAACGGCAAGGGACATTTGATTGATTTCCCCAGCGACACGACGCGCATCTGCCCCGAAATGCTGGCGCGCCTGGGCAAGTTGATCGGCGAGGAAAGTTGGCGCGTGGAGGAGATCACGTTTCAGTAGCTCATAAAGAAACCAAAACGGAGAACGTTTTATGGTAAAGGTTTTTGAAAAGGAAGGCCACAGGATAATTTGGGGCGATGCGCTTGATGCGTTGTCCAAAGATATTCCCGATGGCTCCATTGACCTTATCTTTGTTGACCCGCCTTACAACATTGGCAAGGATTTTAATGGCAGGAAGGATAAATGGAATTCAGACAACGAATATTTGGCGTGGTGCTATCAATGGCTTGATTTGTGCGTCCAAAAGCTCAAACCAAGTGGCAGCATGTATATCATGGCCGCCACCCAAAACATGCCGCACATTGATATTTATTTGCGAAGCAAATTGGAGGTATTATCCAGAATTGTATGGTATTACGATAGTTCTGGAGTTCAAGCAAAGCAGTACTACGGTTCACTGTACGAACCGATTTTGTTTTGTGTAAAAGACAAGAGTCAATATACATTCAACGCAGATGACATTTTGGTTGATGCTAAAACCGGAGCGCAACGAAAGCTGATAGATTATCGTAAGGCTGTACCGACCATGTACAACGCCAAGAAGGTGCCTGGAAACGTTTGGGAGATACCAAGAGTTCGTTACAGGATGAAAGAATACGAAGACCATCCAACCCAAAAACCTACAGCGCTTTTGGAACGCATTATCGCGGCAAGTTCGAATCCCAACGATTTAATCCTCGATCCCTTCTCTGGAACATTTACTACTTCTTTTGCCGCAAAACAACTGGGACGGCGCTCGATCGGTATTGAAATCGAAGAGAAATATGTGAAAATCGGGCTTCGACGATTGCAAATTCTCTCAGAATATAAGGGTGAAGAACTTAAGCGAGAACCTAAAAGTTACGAGCGAGCTATGCCTCAGCAAAAAGCATTGTTTGAACGGAAATAAACATGGAGCACGAGTTCACTGCTCAGATCAAACAGATACTTGCCAAAGAGTTTGGCGATGATTCAGAATCCATCTATGGAGCAAGTCCGTTAATACAATATCTGAACATCAAAACCAGATCGGCAACAAGCGGCTCAAAGGCTCGTGGAAGCTTCGCAAACTTGTATGCTGTTTATGTGCTTATAGAAGATTATCTAAAAAACGGTTTTGATAGACAAAAGAATTACTCTGATTACAAAGGGGCGAAATTTTCCGATTTGTTTCAGCGGCAAAGAGAATTGCCTTTTGGAAGCAAGCTACAAAATCATGCGCTTAACAGCCGCATGAATGAAGAGTTTAAGAAATACTTTCCTCAAGTCGAATATACGCCAATCCTAAGAAATTTAAAGACAAATCGCTATTGGATCAACGAAAATCTGCTTCGCATTGCTGTCGGGCGCAAGGAATACAACATATCAAAATCCATTATCGCAATTGTCGATAAGTATGTTGAAACAAAGCGCGATGCCTTTAAAAGATTTATTGAGACGTCCGAACGCCTGAAAAGAATCGAAACCGAGGACGACCCACGAGTCGAAAGTTTCATAATGGGCTTACTTGCGCCCAATCAAGACGCCCGCATTTTCGAAATCGTCAGTTATGCCATTCTGAAGTATTTCTATCATGACCAAACTGTGTATTTCGGCTTTGACTTGGAAAATATTCAAGAAGAAAATCTAAAACTTTACAAGACAGGACGCACCAATGCTAATGACGGTGGCATTGACTTTGTAATGCGCCCATTGGGAAGATTTTTTCAGGTTACAGAAACCCTGGACGTTAGAAAGTATTTGCTGGATATCGACAAATTAGAAAAATATCCAATCACGTTTGTAATTAAATCTGAGGACAGCATTGAACGACTGAGACAAAAACTTCAGGAAGGTGCAGAAAAAAGATATCTGGTTAAGGCTATAGTGGAAAGATACATGAATTGCATAGAAGAGATAATTAACTTACACATCCTGCAAGAACGGCTCAAAGAGTCGGTATCACAGGGTTATCTTCGGAACGTCTTAGATGAAATTATTCTGCAAAGCAAAGTCGAATTCAACTATGAAGAGGAATAGATAATTATCGTCTTCTGACCAAATCAACCGTCTGTTGGACTCTTAACCAGTGGACAGTTTGTTTCTCTGGATGTTGTCTAACCTCAGAATCAATGATCTATCCCTTACAAGTAGCCAAAGAATAATTTATGAGCGTCAGCGTTTGCCCAATTGCCGTTATCGAAGCGCCTATTGAACGAGTCTGGGAATTTCTGTCCGAGCCCTCGAATTATGCCTTATGGTTGGAGGCGCAGACGCGTCCGATCACTCCCGAAGGGCCCGCGCAACCCGGCCAAAGGATTTACGCCAAAACAAAAACACCCGGAATGAAATTTGATGTAAACCTCTTGGTCGAGGGCGTGGAGGCGAGCAAGCATCAAATCCATTTGAAGACGATGCTGCCATTTGGCATCACGGTATTCAATCAGATCACTTGCACGCGCCTCGATGAGCGGCGCTGTCAGGTCTCGTTTGGCTGAGACTTTTCCATCTTACCCGTGTGGTGGGGTTGGCTGCTGGAACACTTTGCGTCGAAGCAACTTCACGATGGCGTCGCCAATGCGCTGGCGCATTTGAAGCGTGCTGC
>JAJYOO010000178.1 GCA_021796155.1 Chloroflexota bacterium | reverse complement strand
AACGGCGGGAATAAAAATATTTCATCCAGGCACGGAACGGGCCCATCATGTTAAATAGAAAGAAGGCAACCGGGCGGTAACCCGAAAGTTTCAATAATGGCGCAAGCGAAGAACCGACAATGGGCGAACCGGCCACAACAACTTTGCTAACGCGTTCAGGGTATTTGATTGCAACCGAAAGGCTGACTGTGCCACCCATGCTGTGTCCCACAAGCGGCGCGTGGACAATGCCCAGTTGTTCCATGAATTGATTAACGAGATCAACAAAATCCTGCACGGCGTACGTTTCGCGTTTTTTGCCCGATTCGCCAAAGCCCCAAAAATCGAGCGCGTACGTCCGATAGAAGGCTCCGAGATAAGCCATCGTCTCCTGCCATAAGCCCCACGATCCCAGCCAGCCATGCAGCAGGATAACGGGTCTGCCTCTCCCGTAAACTTCGTAGTGAACGATTCCCTGATCAGTGGTTATTGAAGACACAAGAATAAGTCAGCAATGAGAATATGCTACAAAAATTCACCGCAGAGACTTGCCCTCCGCGGTGATATTTTACCAAACAAAAGATTCCTATTTGTCAGATTCCATCTCGGCCAGGATGCTGTAAAGCAATTCGAGCAAAACGGCCTTGACCTGTTTCTTGTTCGTCGCGACGCAGGGCAACAGCTTGGTGTTGGCATCGAGACGAAGGGCGTGGCGCATATCGTCCAGTTCCCACGCATCTTTTACATCTTGTTTGTTCGCCGCGACAACATACGGCGTCGGGGCATAGGCGCGAAATGTTTCCAAAATGGAACGCGCTTCGCGGAAGGTTTCAGGGCGCGTCGAATCGACCATGACGATAAAGCCAAGCATCCCTTCCGACAAAATTTCCCACATGAAGTCGAAGCGCTTCTGGCCCGGAGTCCCAAACAGATAAAGAACCAAATCTTCGTCCACGGTGATGCGGCCAAAGTCCATCGCGACCGTTGTGGCATCTTTGACAGCGCGCTCAGAATCACTGGATATTTTGCGCTCGGTCGCGACCACATCAATTTCGCTGACCGACTGAATGAACTGAGTCTTGCCAGCGCTAAAGGGGCCCGTAACGACCATTTTGACCGTTTGCATAATTACAATCCTTCCCAAACAAAAAGAATTAAAGCTTTTGAATACGCCCGATAAGTTTATTGATGAGCGTTCTCTGCTCTTCCTTATCTTGCGTGGGGAACATCTTCGGGTTGAGTTGAACTGTTGTGCTGACCGGTCGCACCATTTCGACAAGACCAGCTTGGATGAGTCCATACACAATGCGGCGAATTTCCATGTCATTCAACTTTGCTGCCGCCGCAATTTGCTTCATTGTATTCTTCGGGTCAATATATTTGACCACGCGCCATTCGTCCACGCTAAGATTCAGATTGGTCATCGGACGATCGGTGAACTTGAGCGCCATATCGAGGCTTGGGATTTCATCCTGCAATTGCTCCCATTCGCGCAGTTGACGCGAGCCTTCGATGATTAAGTTTTCCAAATCGAGCCTGACGTTGATGCGGTCTTCCGGCGGGAGGATCTCGTTCTCGAAACGGAAGGAACCTTCCACCCAGGTAAAGAGGCGGCGGATCACATCCGTGAAATGCGTCTGCAAATTCAGCAGGATGTCTTCCTGCGTCACATAGCCGGCATTGATGAGCAAAAGTCCAAGTTCTTTGTCGGTCATCCGTCCGCTGCGTTCGGCAATCGCGCGATATTGGTTGACGTTGAGTTTGTTGGCCTTATGCAAAACGGATGCCAAGCTGCCATCTTCCTGCCCGATACGAGCATAGGCCAGCTTGCCTTCGCGGAACGAAACAAAAGCCTGATCGGACGGCCCGTCAACAATCAATGTGCCGGTCTTCTGTGCAAGGTTGATCAGATTCAAAAGTTGAGTGATTGTAAAATCGCGTAAGTTGCCGCGTAATGCCATAAGTCCTCAATCAGGTCCCCGGAGGGGACAATCGAAAGGATTATACATGGTCGGAGGGCATGCGTCAATTAAGCAGATTTGCAGTATTGTCAGTTGAAGGTTGCTTCCATCACCGGCGCATGAAGTTGCGCCACAAAATATCAGACAAGTGCTGCCGTATCCAATCATCTATTTGCGCAATCAAGGTCGAAACAAATTGTCCAGACCGTACGCAAATTCTATTCGTCCTCTAATTTAAATGTTGTATAGTTTGAGGACATGGAGGCTCAAATGCCGGAAAAACACACTAAAGGTGAATTGCACGGCTGCATTGTTTGCGGAAAGCTTTACCAACTTTATGTTGTATATGATGCGAACGGAAGATTTATTGGTGAAAAAGTAATGAGCGCCGGAGGCAAGCGCGTCACGAACAGCAAACATCGTCCGCTGGTGGCGTGTGAGAAACACTCAGACGAAGAGATCGAAGCGGCGGTCGAGAGAACCTATGGAAATGAAAAGCCAGTTGAGGATTGAGATTTCTGCAACGACCTGTCAGCTGAGTATCCGCTCGATTTACTGTTTACAGCAATTTTACAAGCCTCTCATATTGGCATAATTTGCGGATGATAGATTCTGCCCCGATAAGGAGAAGAATCTATGAACACAATTGCTCGCATTACTGCTGTCATCTTAATCATCCTCGGCATATTGGTCATGCTGGGTGGAATCGTAACCGTCGGTCTAGGCGCGATCCGTTCGGGACAGCGCGCATTTTCCGCGGCACCAGCGCGTCCCGCGGCCGGATTGGGTGTCTTGCTCACCGGCATCGGATTCGCCATCTTTCTTTTTGTTCAAGGCATGATCGTGATCGCAACTGGCGAAGGCTTGTATCTGCTGGCTGCTGTGGCGCGCAAAATGCCGTCGGCATGAATTGAGGAAGAATGAGAGTCCTTCGCAATTTCTTACTGTTTCTTTGTGGACTGATCTTACTGTCGTGCAATGCTGTGACTGGCTTGGGCGTGGCGGCAACCGCCGTCCCGACCGCGAATTCATCCAGCGGGCAAGCCGGCAATTCGTCTGGAAATGAGGCGGCAAATCCATCCACGAATCAACCTGCCCCGACACCGGTTCCACCGTCGCCGGAACTGCTGCTCGCCCAATCCAAGATCAAGCACATCGTCATCATCATGCAGGAAAATCGTTCCTTCGACACATATTTCGGAACGTATCCAGGAGCCGATGGCTTTCCGACGCAGAGCGGCAAGTTCACAGTCTGCGTAAATGATCCCATCACTGGAAAATGTGTTTACCCATACCACGATCCAGCAGATAAAAATCTCGGCGGCCCGCACGGACAAAACAACGCGACCGCTGATATCAACGGCGGCAAGATGAATGGCTTCATTGATCAGGCTGAAAAGGGCAAGGCGAACTGTGTGACGCCGAATGATCCCACTTGCGGCAGCGGTGGCGGCTCAACCGACGTGATGGGTTACCATGATGCGCGCGAGATTCCAAATTACTGGACATACGCACAGGATTTCGTTTTGCAGGATCATCTGTTCGAGCCGAATGCTTCATGGAGCCTGCCCTCGCATCTGTTCATGATCTCGGAATGGTCAGCCAAGTGCAGCAAAGCTGGCGACCCGATGAGCTGCATCAACGCGCTGCAAGCGCCGGGCAACCCGCCGGATTTCCATCCTAATCATCCAAACGCGACGAACGTACAACCGCCGGATTACGCGTGGACGGATTTGACTTATCTGCTCTTCAAGAATCAAGTGTCGTGGAAATATTACGTTCAGACCGGAACCCAACCGGATTGTGCCAACGATGCAGCGGATTGCCCGCCCGTTCATCAGGACGCGAAGACACCTGGCATTTGGAATCCGTTGCCATACTTTGACACCGTCAAACAAGATAACCAACTTCAGAACATCACGAACGTTACGAACTTCTACAAAGATGCAAAGGACGGTACATTGCCTGCCGTCAGTTGGATCACACCCAGCGGTGCGAACAGCGAACACCCACCGGCCCTCGTCAGCGACGGCCAGGCCTGGACAACAAGTTTGATCAACGCCGTGATGCAAGGTCCCGATTGGGACAGCACAGCCATCTTCCTTTCGTGGGACGATTGGGGTGGATTCTACGATCACGTTGTCCCGCCACACGTGGATGAAAATGGTTACGGTTTGCGCGTGCCCGGACTCGTCATCAGCGCGTACGCCAGGCAGGGATACATTGACCATCAAGTTTTGAGTCACGATGCATATGTCAAATTCATCGAGGACCTTTTCCTCGGCGGACAGCGCATTGATCCAAGAACGGATGGCCGACCCGATCCGCGCCCGACCGTGCGCGAAGACGTTTCGATCCTCGGCAACCTACTGTCAGATTTCGACTTCAATCAAGCGCCGCGCGCTCCGGTAGTTCTGCCGACCAATCCGCCGCCGGGACCGGCTTCGATGCCATAAATCAATCCATAACTTTTTGGAGGCAAGTGTGTTTCGAACTATACGTACTGCCATGCAAAATAATCCACTTACTGCCGCACAGATCGAAGTGCTGGCTAAAGCCAATCAAATGGCATCCGCCGGAAATCCCGCGGGAGCCGCACAACTCTTCGCAGAATTAGCCCGCGAACTTGACACGCCGCGCCCGCGTCAGGCGGCTAATCTGCACGCCCGCGCCGCGCATGCATACGCGGACGCGAACCGTCCGCAACTGGCGTTGGAACAAGCCCGCGCTGCGCTGAATATGTTTATCCAATATCAGATGGTCGCGCGGACGCCGGTCTTCTATGCAAATATCACGCGCAAGTTTACGAATAAAGGCATGGCTGGCGCGGCAACCGCGATTCAAAATGAATTTGGCGGTAAGGTTGGTTCAATGCCGGCACAATCACAACAAGGACCGGCTCGGCCCATCGCGAGGCGCGGCGTTCTGCCGACCAATTGTCCGAAGTGCGGTGGGCCGGTTCACAGCGACAGCGTTTCGTGGGTGGACAATCAGACTGTCGAATGCGAATATTGCGGCGCGCTGATTCGCTCCACGCCGAATAGATAGCCCGTCGTTTCTTCAAATCAATCATCCACAAAAATGCCGTCAACCGTGACGGCATTTTTGTTCGCACCGCCCGCCAATCCTTTATAATTGAAACCGACTTCTGGAATATCAATGTTCAAAAAACAATTCTCTGCAAAAACAATTCCGCTCGTATTTTTTCTTGCTGCATTCATTTCTTACGGACTTTTGATTCCGTGGACGGGTTTTTATTGGGATGACTGGCCGTTCGCATGGATCGCGAAATTTCTCGGCCCCGCTGCGTTCATCCCGGCCTTTCGCGGCTTTCGTCCATTCCTCGGACCGATCTTCTTCGTCACGACAAGTCTGATTCCGTTGAACCCGACGTTGTGGCAAATCTTTGCACTGGCCATCCGCTTCGCCGCTGGACTCTCGGCCTGGTTCGCGCTAAATCAAATTTGGCCCAACCATAAACGACAGACACTCGCAGTCACATTTTTGATGATTGTCTTTCCCGGTTACAGTCAAACCTGGGTCGCGCTGACGCACATCAATCAGGAATGGATTCCGTTTATTTTTTATTTGCTTTCGATTGGTTTATCCATCCGTGCCATTCGCAATCCCAATAAATCTCTTTTAAACACAATCATCGCATTGATATTTCTAGTCATTGGTTTATTCCCCACCGAATATTTCTTCGGCATGGAGCCGTTGAGATTTTTGTTTATGTGGGTTGTCATAACAGAAACGACAAAAGGATTCTGGCCGCGCCTGATCCAAGTTTTAAAACGCTGGTGGCCTTACCTGCTCATCTGGCTGGCGGACGCAGCGTGGCTGGTTTATTACTATAAGTCAGGCGCGTACATTTCTTACGGCATCGCGGCTTCGCA
>JAJYOO010000177.1 GCA_021796155.1 Chloroflexota bacterium | reverse complement strand
TACTCCCCATTGTTCTACCGCAGATCATCGTCGCAAATATTTTTCGCAACATGTTCGACCCAGATTACGGAGCGATCAATCAGGGATTGGCTATTCTGGGCAAATTCTTCTTTGGTCTGAGTCCCGACCTTTTTCACATTCATTGGATTGATCAAGTCAACTACCCGGTCAGTTGGTTGCCGCTCACGCTTTCTTATTACGCGTTGCTGATAACAAATGTTTGGCTTGGTTGGCCCTTCATGACCATCGTTGCCAGCGGTGCACTTCAAAGCATTCCAAAGGATTTGTATGAAGCAGCCAGAATTGACGGGGCAAGCGAGTCTCAACAGTTCTGGCGAATCACCCTGCCATTGCTGCGCCCCGCCATGGTGCCTGCATCGGTTTACGGCATTGTTATGACGTTCAATTTATTCAGTCTGATTTACTTCCTATCCGGTGGTGGTCCCCTGCGACAAACTGAGATACTAATTACTACAGCATACCGGCTGATAAACGAACAAAGACTTTATGGTGTTGCTGCCGCATTCTGCGTATACATATTCTTCATCCTGCTTGCATTGACTTTGATCACCAACGCGATTACACGAGCGACGGAGAGCTACGATGCTTAATTCTAAAAAGCCACCCTTCCTTACCCGTATCCGCTGGTTCCTGCAGGGACGCACTCCCACTGGAGAACGTGGCATGTCCTTTGGCTCGCAGATTCTCAGCCAGCTATTCCTTTTGCTGATGGCCGCAATAGTAATTTATCCAATTTTGTGGGTCGTTAGCATGTCCTTCGACCCCCGCGATATTTCGCGTCCAATCGAGCTTCGTCTGAATCCGTTTCAAGGCGGTCTGTCGCTAAAAGCGTATGAGGATGTGATTCAACAACCAACCGCCAACCCGGTCAGCCTGGGCCAGTTGATGTTCAATAGTTTCAGGTTGGCAACGATAACGGGTATTGCATCCATCGTTGTTGGCGTATTTGCATCCTACGCATTTTCCCGTCTGCGCTTTGCTGGTCGTCAGGTTTTAATGATCGCAGTTTTGACCGTGCTGATGCTTCCCTCGATTGCCACATTGCCCGCATTATTCGTCCTGCTCAACAAAGTTCAATTTGATATCGGCGGTCAAGTGTTCAATCTTCGCAACTCACTCATCGGCGTTGGCCTCGCCGTTCTTTCCGGCTCTTTGCCTTTCGCAATTTGGAATATGAAAGGCTACCTCGACACGATCCCCAAGGAGCTTGAAGAAGCCGCGTTGATTGATGGCTGCACGCCGAATACAGCTTTCTTCCGCGTCACGCTTCCGCTCTCAACGCCGGTTCTGGCCGTGACCTTTTTCCTCGGCTTCATGAGCACCTGGACGGAATTCGCCACGTCCTGGCTATTCCTGACCAACCCAAAAGATTTCACGTTGATGATGGCACTTTACAACATGGTCGGGCAATACTCGAACACTACGCCATGGTCGCACTTCGCCGCGATGTCCATCTTGATCGCTTTACCGGTCACGATTGTTTATTTGTTCGTCCAGCGTTATTTTGTTGGAGGCCTTGCCATAGGCGGTGTAAAAGGCTAAAGCAAAACGGGGCGGTCAGACAGGCCGCCCCGAATTTTTGTCCCCATGACCAAACAATTGATTCCCATTCTTTTGACCCTCGCCCTCGCTGCCTGCGTTCCTGCGGCGACTCCACCGGCTCCCATTTCGACAGCTTCACCAACGCCTCAACCGCCTTCCCATCCGTGGTGGCGCGACGCGGTATTCTATGAGCTTTTCGTCCGTAGCTTTTATGATTCGAACGGAGATGGCATTGGCGACTTTAATGGCGTCACTGCCAAACTTGATTACCTTCAATCGCTGGGTATCAATGCCATTTGGCTCATGCCCATCAATCCATCGCCTTCGTATCATGGATATGATGTAACAGATTACTACAATGTCAATCCTGATTATGGGACGATGGACGATTTCAAGCATTTGCTTGCCGAAGCGCATAAACGAAACATTCACATCATTATTGACATGGTTCTCAATCACACTTCGAGCCAGCACCCCTTCTTTGTGAATGCAAACAACGACATAAATTCGCCATATCGGGATTGGTATGTTTGGTCTGACTCAAGCCAGGGAAGTTTTTGGTATCAGGGAAAAACGGGTTACTACTTTGGCATCTTCAGTCCGACAATGCCCGACTTAAATTATCGCAATCCAGCTGTGACCACACAAATGGAAAATGTGATTCGCTTCTGGCTGAACGATGTCGGTGTAGACGGCTTTCGCATGGACGCAATCAACCGTCTCATCGAAGAAGGCAGCAAAACCGAGAACACGCCATCCACGCACGAATGGCTAAAAGGTTTTTATCAATCCTACAAATCCGATAATCCCAACGCATACACAATTGGCGAAGTTTTCGGCGCAGGCTCATCGCTCGCAAAAACATACACGGGGAATCAATTGGATCAAATCTTCAATTTTGAATTGGCGGCCAGCTTCGTTAATAGCGCCAACGGCGGGTCCAATTCCGCTATCAACAGCGCATTGACCTTTGCACTACAAGATATGCCTGACGGTAATTACGGAACGTTCCTGACCAACCACGACCAGAATCGCGTCATGAGTCAACTGTATGGGAACACGGACAAAGCCAAGCTTGCCGCGTTCCTCATGCTGACCACGCCAGGCACGCCGTATATTTATTATGGCGAAGAAATTGGAATGCAGGGCGAAAAACCCGACGAAGATATTCGCCGTCCAATGCAATGGGATTCGACCAACAACGCCAGCTTCACCGCTGGGACGCCGTGGGAACCGCTCGCAAGTGACTTTTCGACAGTCAATGTTGCCGCGCAGACAAATGATCCGAATTCGTTGCTCTCACTTTATCGTCAGTTGATTTCCATTCGGACTCAAAACTTCGCATTGCGAACCGGGTCGTTGACATTACTAAATACAAATAATCCGAGTCTTTATGCCGCTCTTCGCATGGAAAACAACGAAGCGTTGCTCGTATTTGCGAACTTACAAAATAAGCCCGCCACCGATTATGGCCCAACGCTTTCCAATTCAAATCTCAAGCCCGGCAATGCAGTTTTATCGCCAATTTTCGGCACGGGAACATTTGCTGATTTGACAATCAATTCAAATGGAAGTTTTTCCAATTTCAAACCGCTCGCCGAAGTTCCGCCATACGGAATGTACATTTTAGAAATCAAACAATAATAATCTGGTCAATCTGCGTAATTGTAGAAAAAACACGAGGTTTACAAATGGATACACCTCACTGGGTAACAAACGCCATCTTTTATCAAATCTTTCCAGACCGTTTTGCAAAATCCGAACGCGTAAATAAAAAGGGATTGAATCTCGAAGCATGGGACACACCGCCGACCAATCACGGATTCAAAGGCGGCGATCTGCGTGGCGTCACCGAGCATCTTGATTACCTGCAAGGCCTCGGCATCACCGCCATTTATTTCACACCGGTTTTTGCCTCGGCATCCAATCATCGTTATCATACATATGATTATTTCAACGTTGATCCGCTGCTCGGTGGAAACGACGCGTTGCGCGAGCTTTTGGATCACGCACATAAAAGAAAAATGCGCGTCGTACTCGACGGCGTTTTCAACCACGCCAGCCGCGGCCTTTGGCAATTTCATCAAACGCTCGAAAACGGTGCAGGTTCGCCTTACGTGGATTGGTTCCATTTCGATCCTGACCGCTTGAATGGCAAGAGACATTGGGGAGCGTATCCTTCGCCGGAGGAACAACAAGCCATCGAACGCGAAGGAAGTTTAAAAGCCATCGGCTATCAAGGCTGGTGGAATTTGCCAGCGCTGCCAAAGTTCAACACCAATACACCCGCGGTCCGCGAATTTATTTTTAGTGTGGCCGAATACTGGATCAAATTCGGAATTGACGGCTGGCGTCTCGACGTGCCCGGCGAAATCAATGACGATTCTTTCTGGCAGGAATTTCGCCGCCGCGTAAAAACCATCAATCCTGAAGTTTACATCGTTGGCGAAATCTGGCATGACGCACGCCGCTGGCTTCAGGGAGATCAATTCGACGCCAGCATGAATTATCTCGTCACGGCAGCTTGTTTGAGTTTTTTTACCGGCAAGCATCTCGACATGAACGAGACCCTAAAGTCTGGAGGCTACCAAGGGTTTGTTGGAAACATTGATGCAAATGAATTCGCAAATCGGATTGATTCGATTCTCGGAATGTATCATCCAGATGTGACGCGTGTTCAGCTCAATCTGCTGGATAGTCACGACACGCCTCGTTTCCTGACTTGTGCCGGGCGCGACCTCAACAGCCTTAAACTCGCCCTGACGTTTCTCCTCACCTACCCTGGTGCCCCGTGCATTTTCTACGGCGACGAAATCGGTCTCGACGGAAAGCATGATCCCGATTGCCGCAAATCTTTCCCATGGGACGAATCAAAATGGAATCATGACCTGCATGATTTTGTCAAAGGATTGATTGCACTTCGCAAATCGAGTAAGGCTTTACGCTGGGGAAAATACGAACGGCTCTATTCTGCCAACGATGTTTTTGTATTTGCGCGTTCACAGGATGATAAGAAAATCATTATCGCATTGAACGCAGACGAATCAGTACGCACCATCGCATTGAGCAATGTCGGGGCAAGCCGCAGAAAGACACACATTCTTTTTGGAAAAGCTGGTTATCAAGTTGAAGGAAAAACAATTCAATTAACAATCCCGCCGCGCAGTGGTGTTGTGTTGAAGTGAAGGCAGTGGACCGTGGACGATCTATGGTCTACCGTCCACGGTCAAATCATCCCAAACCGCTTTCACCAACTCCGGCAAAATCTCGCCGGACTTTCCTTGAAAGAAGAAATCTGCTTTGGGCGTGAGCGGCGTTTGCTCGGCATTGATCTCAACAACGACGGCGCCACGATTATGCGCGGCATACGCCAAGGTCGCGGCAGGCTGGACAACTCCTGACGTGCCAATGGAGAAAAATATTTGGCAATTGCGCGCGGCCTCCATCGCCGATTCAAGCTCGCTGCGTGGCAGGGCTTCGCCAAACCAAACCACATGCGGCCTGAGCAATCCGCCGCACGAATGACATCGCGGGACATTTGTATCGTCGTCATCCCAATCATCAGTAATCATGCCGCATTCAGAACAACGCACATGCTGGATATTTCCATGCAACTCGATCACTTGCGGACTGCCCGCCATGCGATGCAAGCCATCCACGTTTTGTGTGATCAATGTGAAATCTGGAATACGACGCGCCATCCCAGCTAAAGCATAATGTCCGGGATTCGGACGCACGGCTTTGACCGCTTCGCGCCGCCACGCGTACCAATCCCAAATCAATTTGGGATCACGGGAAAAGGCTTCAGGCGAGGCCAATTCTTCGGGTCTGTACTGCGCCCAAAGTCCGGTTTGAGTATCGCGGAAGGTGCGGAGTCCGCTCTCTTGTGAGACTCCGGCCCCGGTCAATGCGGCGACGCGGCTGGAAGTTTGTAGAACATTGATGAGTTCGATTGGAAAATCCATAACCTTTTCAATTGTACCTTACGGCATTAATCAAACCAATGACCCATAGCAAGTCCCGATTTTATAGATAGAATGCGAGCCACAAAAGGAGATGCAGATGAAAATAAAGTTTTTATTGGTTGTTACATTCATATCGCTTGTCAGTCTGGCGATGAGCGGGTGCGGATTGTCGCATGAAGGCATTCTCCACATCACAAAACCCAGCAATGGAAATACATTCCCACTGGGGCAGACAATCACTCTTCAGGTACACGTCAACACTGCGGTTATCTCAAATTACAATCATCTCAGCGACTGGCAATATTACGAATTTAACATC
>JAJYOO010000176.1 GCA_021796155.1 Chloroflexota bacterium | reverse complement strand
CCGCCGCGTCCAGCCGCGGAGCGCTCTCGGGCGTGTAGGTTTTTAAGTGTTCTTCGTATCCCGGCGGAGGTTGGCTTGGGTCAAAGCCATAAATGCGATAATACTCTTCGGACCAGAAAATTTTATCGGTGCGCGCGTCCCAATCCCAGCTGCCCAGCCGCGCAACGCGCTGCGCTTCCCTGAGTTCGGCCTCGCTTTTGCGGAGTGCTTCTTCTATTTGTCCTTGCTTGTTGGCAATGCGCGGGGCGCTGCGTTTCCCCGCCTTGCGTGGTTTGGACTCGATCGCTTTTTTTCTGGATTGTGGGACCATAACCTTGCTCCATCGGCACATCTAATAATTGTGGATTTCGTCCTCGATAATATTTGACGATTTCACATTTTGCACTTTGATCTTTCACCTTTGAACGTCGAGAAGCGCACGTTATTCTTCGTGCTGTTCTTTACCACATACATTAATTGATCTGCCATCTCGATCAAGTCTTCAGACGAATCCGGTGCGGACTCACAGGTCAACGAGCCCATGCTGAATGTGATTGGCCAATTGTTGGCCTGCATCTTTGCGGTGAGATTATTGCTTACCTTTGAGACCACTGTCTCGGCGGCAGATTGATCGGTGAACGGTAGCAGCAGGGCGAATTCGTCCCCGCCCAATCGGGCGACGATGTCTGTTTTTCGCAGCAGCCGCTTCAATTCCCCGGCGATGAAGCGGATTACCGCGTCGCCCGCCTTGTGCCCCATCTGGTCGTTGATCGCTTTGAAATTGTCAACGTCAATGAAGACCAGCGTGAACGGATGCAGATATCGGCGCAGGCGTTCGACTTCCCTTTCCAGCAGTTCATTGAAATAGCGGGTGTTCACCACGCCCGAAATGAAATCGGTGCGCGCCAATGTTTGCTGGACATCCTGCGCTTTTCGCAATTGCGAAACCAGATATGTGGTGACGAGAAAAAATGCAAGGTTGATCAGCGCGTTCCAAATATAAAGGATGGGCCGCGAATAGTTTTGTCCCGCGCTGATGCTTGCCGCCAGCCAGGCGGCTGCACTGAAAATCGAAATGATGATCCCAAAAATTTGATTTGTAAACCAGGTTACCAGGCTGATTGGTATCAAATAAAACAGGGAAAAGCCAACTTCAAATCCCACCGCGTAATTTGCCAGCCCAATCAGGCAGACGAGGAGGAAACTCGTCACTTCCCAAAAAAACTGGCTTTGCCATGCAAGCGCTTTAACGATCCTGTTCACTTTGCCCAATTTTATATCATCTTCTGCTGTTGGCATATTGCCAGTGACATGCAACTTTGAAAGCCTTTGTACATCCCTGCTATTTAGTAAGGGAACAGAACTTCGTGAGTTGATAGAGGAATTCAAAGTCCGCCTTGAAAAAGCGTATATAGTTTGCCTTTTTCTGTCTTGACATTCGTTCTAACACACTGGATAATAACGTTCAGGAGAATCTCATGGCAGTCATCACTCTCATGACCGACTTCGGAATAAAGGATGGTAATGTTGGTGTGATGAAAGGCGTCATCTGGGGGATTTGCCCGTCTGCCCAAATCTCTGATCTCAGTCACATGGTTGGTCCGCAAAATATTCGCGAGGCGGCGTTGATTCTGCTGCGCTCCGTTCCTTATTTTCCAAGAGGAACCGTGCATGTCGTTGTGGTGGATCCCGGCGTCGGCACGCGCCGGAGACCGATGGCGGCGCACATTGGCGATTGGTATTACGTTGGGCCGGATAATGGCATTATTACGCTTCTGCTCGACCGCGCGGAACGTGAAGGCTGGCGCTGTGAATTTGTCCAGCTTGATAAGCTTAAATATTGGTTGCCGGATGTAAGCTTTGTTTTTCACGGACGCGATATTTTCTCGCCGGTTGCCGCGCATCTTGCCAATGGCGTTCCTCTCTCGGACCTTGGAACGCCTTTCTCCGACCCGGAACGCATCCAACTCCCAAAGCCAATCCAAACAAAAGACGGCTGGCAAGGCGAGATTATCCATGTTGACCATTTTGGCAACGCCGCGTCGAATATCCGCGTGGAGAATCTCGGTGAGGCCATAAAACACAAGGAGCAGATCATCGTTCGGTTGAACGGTGCGGAGATCAAAGGCATGGTCAACACGTTTGGCGAACGTCCAGTGGGAGATTTGGTAGCGTTGTTGGGGAGCACGGGTAACTTGATTGTCTCGGTTGTAAATGGCAACGCCGCGAGCCAGTTGGGTGTTAAAGTCGGTGACACGATTGAAGCAATTATCCCGTAAATGTAAATCCTAAAGGTATCAAACCTTCAGGATAAGAAAAGAACATTCATGCCTGAAGCACCCCTCATCGTAGAAAAACTTTCCTTCCGCTACCGTGATCGCCAGGGATTGGCGATTGACCATATTTCTTTCACTGCGAATCCCGGTGAAATTCTGTTGATTGCTGGCGCGAGTGGATGTGGAAAAACTACTCTCATTCGCAGTATCAACGGTTTAATTCCGCGTTCGTATAAAGGCGAGCTTTCAGGCCGCGTGTTGGTCTTTGGTGAAGATACGTCGGGTTGGAAACTTTCTCAAATATCCCAAAAGATTGGGACGGTTCTTCAAGATCCGGAACGTCAAATCCTCGGTACGAAAGTGCTGAACGAAGTTGCGTTCGGACTTGAAAATCTCGGTATGCCGCGCGAAGAGATTTTCAAACGCGTGGACGAGGCATTAGACTTTCTCAAGATTCCACATTTGCGTGACCGAGAAACATTCAATCTTTCAGGCGGCGAAAAACAAAAAGTGGCATTGGCTGGTGTGCTTGCGATGCGTCCAAGCATTTTGCTACTGGATGAACCATTGGCGAGTCTCGACCCAGCTAGCGCACAAGACACGCTCGATACCGTGCGCGTGCTTGCTGACCAGGGCATGACCGTGTTGATGATCGAGCATCGCGTCGAGGATGTTTTACGCATCAGACCGGAACGTGTAATGTTCATGACAGACGGTGAAGTCCGTTACCTGGGGAATCTATCGGGGTTATCAAAAGTAGTGAATTATCGCGAAGTTAAATTGCCGGCGGAAGATATCGTCGAACGCGCAAAAGCGGACCCGGCTCCAGCGGAGATAAAAATCCTTCCCGGCGCGGCCGCTCAAAGGTCCGCGCAGAGCGAAGCCGAAGTCCTGGTCAAATTTGAAAATGTCGGCTTTGGTTATGATCCCGAAACCGAAGTCCTGCATGGAATCAATCTCGAAATCAAACGCGGCGATGTGATCGCGGTGCTCGGCCCGAATGGTGCGGGCAAGACAACGTTCGTCAAACACGCCATCGGATTGCTCAAACCAAAATTGGGACGCGTGCTGGTCAACGGTCAGGATACAAAAGATGCGAGCGTTGCGCAAATTGCCAGCACTCTCGGTTATGTTTTTCAAAGTCCGAGCCACATGTTGTTTGCTCCGACGGTGCGCGAGGAACTTGCGTTCGGCCCGTCGAATCTGAAACATCCGAAAGATCAAATTGAACAGGAGGTGAAAGAGGCGCTTAAGATCGTGAACCTTTCAGATAAAGAGAAAGACCCACCGCTGGCCTTATCGTTCGGCCAGCAGAAGCGCGTCAGCATTGCGGCCATCCTTGCCATGCGTTCCCGCATCCTTGTGATGGATGAGCCGACCGCCGGGCAGGATTATCAGAACTACATGAATTTCATGGATTCCATTTTGCAGTTGCCCGGCTTCGAAGCGATCCTGTTCATTACGCACGATGTGGATTTGGCTGTGATCTATGCCAACCGCGTTTTGTTGATTGCCGATGGACGGCTCGTGGAGGATGGAAAACCGCAGGATGTGCTGCGCGACTTAGACCGACTCAAAGCCTGCCGCCTTGTGCCCTCGTCGCTTCTTGCCCTGAATTTGAAGCGGCTCCCGCAAACCGGACATTTTATGCGGGCCGAGGCGCTGGCGCATATCTAATCTAATCAAGAGGAGAAAAGATTATGGATAAGAGACTCACCAATGTTCTGCTGTCGTTGGTTGCCATTTTGGCAATCTTCGCGATTGTCATTCTGATCTTTGGAAACATGCTCAATATTTCCAGCCTTCAGACCGACCAGGCGACACTTGTTCTGCGTTTCGTGTTCGTCATCCTTGGCCTTTTGATCGCCTTTGTTGTTTATTTTTTCACCAAAGAGAACAAGGCCTGGGAAGTTGGAACGCGTGAAGTGGTTTGGATGGCGATTGGCGCCGCGCTCTACGCGGTGTTCTCATGGCTGTTCAATGGCACGGTCTTCGTTGTGCCATCTTTGAGTCAGGTTTCGCTGCGTCCCGCCATTGCGATCCCGATGTTCTTCGGCTATGCCTTTGGCCCCGTCGTTGGATTCTTCAGCGGCGCGGTCGGCAACATGTTCGGCGACGCGCTGACCGGCTTTGGCCTTTCTCCGCAATGGAGCATCGGCAACGGCTTGGTCGGTTTCATTGCCGGGTTGTGGATGCTGTTCTCCAATAAGAAGCGCAGCATGGATACCGTGTTGTGGGTGAGCGGTGTGTTGGCTGTTATCACCGTTGCACTGTTCTTCTTCAATCAGAATATCCAAAACCAATTCTATTTTGCATCGCAAGAGTCGGTTTCAATCTTTGCCGGTGTAACCATCCTGATCGGTTTCGTGCTGGTGTTGATCGTCCGCTTTGCGTTTGCGAGCAATGAAGATGTCGCCGCAGCGGTAACGTGGGGGATGCTGGGAAATATCCTCGGCATCCTATTTGCCGCTCTCTCCGATATCTTTATCAATGGATTCAGTTTGGTTGCGGCAATCGTCGGTGAGTTCCTGCCCGCGGCTGGTCCGAACCTGATCTTCGCTGCCATCCTCGTGCCGTTATTGGTAGCAGCGTACGCGGCTGTGCAGAAACAATCTGGACGTTAAGAGATTAGAGAGCAGAAAGTAGAGAGTCGTGATGCTCTCTACTTTCTGACTGTTCTCTGTTCATCTATTCCCTGCCATGATAGTCGCCTGGCGTTTTCGTAAACGTGAAAAATCTTTGGTCCAGTGGTTCGACCCACGGGCCTGGATCATCTTCTATTTGTGTTTCCTTTTTTCCACGCTTGCTTCGTGGGATATCCGATTCCTTTTGCCATTTTTTGTGATCTCAATTGTCGTGCTATTGACGTCTGGCGTCACGTGGCATGAAATGCGGCGTGCCTTTCTATTTATCGTTGGCTTCGTTTTTTTCTTTTCGATTTTGACCTTTCTCACGGGCCGCGGTGGGACGGAAGTTTACAAGACCGAGCATTTGATTCGACAATTCAAGGCTTCGTTTTCGATCCTTGGCTGGACGCCGACGCTCGACATCACCGTAGAACGCATGTGGTTCGGAGTCTGCCAGTTCGTACGTGTGTTCAGCATTGCGGTCATGACGATTTTGATCCCGTATTCGCTCAACCCGGCGTTGTACGGAATTACATTCAAGGGATTGCGGCTTCCCGATAACATTGCCTACGCCATGGATTTGACCATGCGCTTCATCCCGACATTTGGCCGTGACTTCCAACTGACGATGGACGCACAGCGGGCGCGTGGCTACGAACTCGAAAAGATCAGCGGCGGACTCATCGAGCAAGTCCGCAAGTTGGGGCCGCTGATAGTTCCGGTGACGATCCATGCCATCATTGGCAGTGAAGATATTATTGATGCGATGGACTTGCGCGCCTTTGGCGTGGGTCCACGCACATGGCTCGAGCAGTTGACGTATCATCGTCGCGACCGGATTTTGATCGCGTTCGGCGTTTTGATCTTGATCGCTTCGGTAGTTTTGGGATTTATTGGCTTTGGCAAGTTTTGGGTTCCGCCTGAATTGCTCAGGCTGGCTGGTGGATAAAAACTGCGACGCTGAAAGCGTCGCAGTTTGGTTATAG